>JBKJMY010000041.1:0-2513 GCA_046596115.1 Arenimonas sp. | reverse complement strand
GTACGATTTAAAACCGTACCGAGGGTTCGAATCCCTCTCTCTCCGCCACAGTTCCATTCAGTTCAATGGTGGTCCTTGTCGGCCCCCCGCGACGATAGGTTGAAAACTCCGCCAGGGCCGGAAGGCAGCAACGGTATTGACTGATTCGGGCGCCGGGGTCAGCCGGCAAGGGCTGCCACCCTTGCCAGCCTCCGCCTGTTCCGATTCAGCCCGGCAGAATTCACATTCGCTGAATTCACACTAGCTGGATTCAGCCTCGCCTGCGCCACGCGCAGCGGGATGCAGCCAGGCTGCATCGCTGCCATCGCCATCGGCATAGCGCTCGTGCTTCCAGATTGGCACCCTCGCCTTCACTTCATCGATGATCCAGCGGCAGGCCGCAAAAGCCGCGTCGCGATGCGCCGCGCTTACGCCCACCCACACCGCAAGCTCGCCAACGGCCAGGTCGCCGATGCGATGGACGCACGCGACCCGCTCAACGGCAAATCGCGTGCATGCCTCTTCAAGGATCGCCTCGCCTTCCGTTTCCGCCAGCACGACATAGGCTTCGTAGCGCAGGCCGAGCACCGGCCTGCCGTCGTGGTGGTCGCGCACCCATCCCTCGAAGCTGGTGAGCGCGCCCGCGCGCGAGGTCTGCAGCGCATCGCGCAGCGGCGCGATCTGGAACGGTGCATCGGCAAGCCGGAAGCGCGGCACGATCATCCCCCCGACACCGGCGGGATGAAAGCGACTTCCGCGCCATCGGCGAGCAGATAGCTCCAGTCGCGGAATTCGCCGTCCACGGCCACGCGCAGCGAGCGCGACTCGAACGGGAACGCGTACTGCACGCGAAGGGCCGCATAAAGCGAGGCAAGGTCGGCGGGCGTTGCGATCGTCTCCGACGCGCGGCCGGCGGCATCACGCAGCGCGGCGAAGTACAGCACGGTGATGCTCATTTCGACGGCGTCCCGATGTCGCGCTTGCCGCCGCGCTTGGACAGCAGGCGCGTGGGGCCGATCACGATCCGGTGCGACAGTGCCTTGCACATGTCATACACCGTCAGGGCGGCGATGCTGGCGCCGGTGAGCGCTTCCATCTCCACGCCGGTGCGATGCACGCTGCGCACGCTGCATTCGATCCGCAGCAGATTGTCGCCCGCCCAATCAATCGCGAACCGGCAACCATCGATCGGCAACGGGTGGCAGAACGGAATCAGCTCGTGCGTGCGCTTCACTGCCATGGTCCCGGCAATGATCGCGGTATCCACGATCGGCCCCTTGGCGCTGCGCAGGTCTGCTGCGCGCAGGGCTGCAGCGACCGCTGGCGGAAAGCGCACCCGCGATTCGGCGACAGCCTCGCGCGTGGTGACCGCCTTGCCTGACACGTCCACCATCGCCGGCCGCCCGGTGGCATCCACGTGGGTTGATCGCCTGGTGGCCACTTAGCCTCCGATGTAGAACATTTCGATGCGCTTGCGCGCTGGCGCATTCCTTTCGACCTGCAGGCCGCGCAGCTCGCTGTAGCGATCGCTGCGCTGGCGCCATATCGCGCCGATCACCTGGTCGAGCGCAGCATCGCGGCCGGCGTGCATGGCCAGCGCCGGGCGCAGGTCATGGCCGCGGCTGGCGAACAGGCAGGTGAACAGCTGCCCGTCCGCAGATAGGCGCGCGCGGTGGCAATCGCCGCAAAACGGGGCGCTGACTGAACTCACGAATCCGATCTCGCCCTGTCCATCCGCATAGGCGTAGCGATCGGCCACTTCACCGCGATACGCACGCGACACGGCCTGAAGGGGCCAGCGTGCGGCGATCCGGTCGCGCAGTTCCAGCGAGGACACCACCGCGTCCGGGCGCCAACCATTGCAGGTTCCGACATCCATGTACTCGATGAAGCGCACCACGTGCGGCGTGCCTCGGAAGCGCGCCAGCACAGGCAGCACCTCACCTTCATTGATTCCGCGCTGCACGACAACATTGAACTTGATGGATTCGAACCCGGCCGCTTCGGCCGCCGAAATTCCATCGAGCACATCACCGAGGCGACCCCGGCCACCCGACTGGCGGGCAAACAGCTCGGGATCCAGCGCGTCCAGGCTGATGGTCAAGCGATGCAGGCCGGCGTCACGCAGCGCTTGCGCCTTGCCGGCGAGCAGCGAGCCATTGGTCGTCAATGCCAGGTCGTCGATGCCTGGAATCGCCGCCAGCCTGGCTACCAGCTCAGGCAGTTTGCGCCGCAGCAGTGGCTCACCACCGGTCAGTCGCAACTTGCGCACACCCATTCGCGCCGCGCTGCGGGCAACAGCCTCGATCTGGTCGAAGTCCAGCCGACGCGCACGATCGAGTGCCGTCTCATCGGGCGTCGTGCCTTCAGGCATGCAGTAGGGGCAGCGATAGTTGCATGTCTCGATCACCGAGATGCGCAGGTCCCGCAGCGGGCGCGACAGCTGGTCGTGCGGACCGTCGCCGCTGCCGGTATTGGCTCCGGCAATCGTCATGGCGGCTGCTCCTGCATCGACGCCGGACCCACGGGCGGCA
>JBKJMY010000312.1:0-3856 GCA_046596115.1 Arenimonas sp. | reverse complement strand
AACCGATACGGCAAATGGCATAAGCCATGTGCTGCTGGTCATCGGTACTTTGACAGGGCTCACGACGCTTCCCATCTGGACAGCACTCGTTGGGCGCAGGCTACTGAAGGCAAACTGAGTCGCGGTCGGATGCTTGCGGAAGAAGTGGCTGCATGGCGCACACGAGCAACTGGAAGGAACCATCCCTTGGCATGGTGATTCGGGCGGTTCCGGTTCGCTGTCCAAAACTGTCCTGACGGGGAATACTCGGGGCACAGCCGCCAGGCTTTCCAGCAAGAAATTTCTTCAATTGGCGGAGAGGGTGGGATTCGAACCCACGGCAGGCTCTCACCTGCGGCAGTTTTCAAGACTGCTGCCTTAAACCACTCGGCCACCTCTCCCCGGCAGCCATTCTAACGGGGAGCGCAAGCGGGTGGAACGTGCGGCGTACCCGGCAGCTGGACGTGCTCGGGAATAGGGCGACCGCGGCACGCAGTGACGTCGGTAGGAAATTTCCTACACCTGCGCGCGGAGAATCCGGATTGTTGCGGTGGCACCCCACTGGTAGGGTCGCAGAACAGCCAAGCGAACGAGGCGGCAAATGATCCGTGTCTACCTGCTCGATGACCACGGCCTGATGCGTGCCGGCTATCGCATGATCCTCGGGCCCCAGGCCGATATCGAGGTGGTCGGCGAAGCCAGCTGCGCCGAAGAGGCCTTCCCGCAGATCCGCAAGCTCAAGCCCGATGTCGTGGTGTGCGACCTGCATTTGCCCGGCGCCAGCGGCCTGGATATCACCGAACGCCTGGTCAGGGGCCAGATGGGGCCGCGGGTAGTCATGGTGACCGTGCAGGTCGAGGGCCCGATGCCACGCCGGTTGCTGGAAGCGGGCGCCATGGCTTACCTCAGCAAAGGCTGCGAATCATCCGAACTGCTGCGCGCGATTCGGGATGCGGCGGCCGGCCGGCGCTATCTCGGCTCCGATATTGCCCAGCGGCTCGCACTCGGCAGCGCGCCAGGTTCGCCTTTCGACCTGTTGTCCAGGCGCGAAATGGAGATCTCACTGATGTTCTGCCAAGGGCTGCGGGCGGAGGATATTGCGCGCCGCCTGAGCCTGAGCGGAAAGACTGTGGCCACGCACAAGTATCGGCTGTTCGAGAAACTCGGCATCCGCGACACCGTAGCGCTGGCGCGACTGGCGGCGCAACACGGCGTCACCGAGCCGTCAGCGCGGGTCTGACCCCAAATAAACACAGGGCGCCTTGTTGGCGCCCTGTGGGTTTGCTGACTGATGCCCTCGGGACGTCAGGCCAGAGGTGGCTCGCCCTGCGCTGCCACTCCTGGCTGCGGTCCGGTCTCGGTAGTCGCTTTCCCGACCTCCAACAAGCCTGTCGCCTCTTCGTCGGAATCCACGGCTGAGGCCTCCGCCTTGGCGGGCACAACGGCAACTGCAGGTGCCGCAACCGGCGTCGGGGCAGCAACGGCTACCGGGACCGGGGGAGCAACGCGCGCAACTGGCATGACTGGCGCAGCGGCAACGACAGGCTCAGCGGCAACTACCGGCGCCGGCTTTGACACTGCAACCGGGGCTGGAGCGATCACCGAAGCGGCCGCGACAGGCGCCGAAGCCGGTGTCGGCACTGCAGCTACCGGAACCACGACCGGAGCGATGATTGGCGGCACGACCGGAGCGACGGGAGCGGCCGGAGCAACATCTACAGCCGGAGCAACAACGACAGCCGGAGCAACAACGACAGCCGGAGCCACAACCGCAGGGCTGGGTGCGCTCGGCGGCGCTGCGGAGATTGCGGCAACAGGCGCAGCCATCGCCGGATCCGCAACGACCGGTGCAGACGCGATCGAAGACGCATGCGTGGGCACCGGAGCGACCGCCGGCGGAACCAGCGTCGTTGCGGGCGCATGGGCGACCACCGCCACACGCGGCGTTTCCGTGGCTGCCGCCTCCGGCGCCTTGACGGTTTCGTGGTCGGGGGGTGTGCTCAACGCAGCAACCTGCAGCGCAATTGCAGCCACCGGCGAACGCGGTGTCGCCACGGGCAGGACAGCCGGCGGGGCGGGGAAGTCGAGCGGCAAGTCGTCGAATTCAGACTCCGCCGACGTGACCGGCATCGAGGTGGCGAGTACCGGCGAGCTCATGTCCGAGCCGGAGGCCCGCAGCGAATCGCTCGCGTCCATGCCGTCCTGCTCCGGGTCCGAGCCATCTTCGTCTTCAAAGTCCAGTTCGGACTGCGAATTGGGATCCTCGGCGACAGCGGTCGTTCCATCCGGGCGACGACGACGACGACCACCGCGACGTCCGCGGCGGCGACGACCACCTTCCGCCGAGGCGCCCTCGGCCGGCGCGGTGCCGTCCGTAGTGGCGACGGTTGCATTGCTCGCTACTGCATCGGTTGCCTGCTCGTCGGCATTTGGTTCCCGGGCCGAGCCTTCTACGGCTTCGCCGGCCTGGCCTGGCTGACGCGCTTCACGCGTGGCCCGACGCTCGGCTTCACGACGAATGTTCTCCAGGCGCTGCGCCTCGCGACGCTCGGCTTCCTTGCGCTGCTGCTCAAGCTTGCGCTGCTCGTCGAGGACCAGTTGCTCCTCCGTGCGCTCGGGACGCGCTTCCTGGCGTCCCTGCTGCTGGCGCTGGCCGCCCTGACCCTTGGGCTGATCGCCGCGTTGGGACTGGGCCCGTCCACTGTTGCCGCTGTTGGCGCTGTTGCCGCTGTTGGCACTGTTGCCGCTGCCGGCAACGCTGGCACCGCTACCGTTGCCTTGCGCCGACGAGGACTGCCCACGGCCGCCCGAGCGTTCGCCCTGGCGATTGCCGCGGCGCCCATCCCGGCCGCGATCGCCACGGTCGGAACGCTCACTGCCACGTGCGCCGCGGTCTTCCCGGGCGCCGCGACCATTGCGATCCGACGAGGACTTGCTTTCGGTTGCCGGAGCAGAGCTTCCGCCAAACAGCGAGCCGAGCCACGCAAACAGGCCGCGGGACGGCGTTGCCACCGACGTGGCGATCGCTGCCGGAGCTGCCGCCGCCACGACTTCTACCGGTTCACGCATGGGGGCCGGCTGCGTCGGCGCGACATGGGTCACGGCCGGCAGGTCGGGCACGTTGAGCTGGCTCTTGGTGAGTGCATGCACGGCCAGCTTGCGCGGCGTGGTGCGGTGATAGCTCGGCTTCACCGTATCTTCCATGGCATCGCCTTCGCGCAGGCGGGTGACGTTGAAATGCGGCGTCTCCAGCTGGTCATCGGCAACGACAATGATCGGCGCATCGTGACGGGTTTCGATCTCGACCAGCGCACGGCGTTTTTCGTTGAGCAGGTAATTGGCGATCTGCGGCGGGGCCTGGATCAGAACCTGGGCCGTGTTTTCCTTCATCGCGTGCTCTTCGGCAAGGCGCACGATCGACAGCGACAGCGATTCCACGCTGCGCATCCGGCCGTGGCCTTCGCAACGCGGGCAGACGATCTGGCTCGACTCGCCCAGCGACGGGCGCAGGCGTTGGCGCGACATCTCGAGCAGGCCGAAGCGCGAGATCTTGCCGATCTGCACCCGGGCACGGTCGTGCCGCAGCGCCTCGCGCAGGCGGTTCTCCACCTCGCGCTGGTTCTTGGTGCTCTCCATGTCGATGAAGTCGATCACGATGAGGCCGCCGAGGTCGCGCAGGCGCAGCTGGCGGGCCACTTCGTCGGCCGCTTCCAGGTTGGTGTTGTACGCTGTTCCCGCGATGTCGCTGCCCTTGGTGGCGCGCGAGGAGTTGACGTCGATCGCGGTCAGCGCTTCAGTCTGGTCGACCACGATCGAGCCGCCGGAAGGCAGGCGGATCTGGCGTTCATACGCATTCTCGATCTGCGATTCGATCTGG
>JBKJMY010000180.1:0-7404 GCA_046596115.1 Arenimonas sp. | reverse complement strand
GCCGCCCAGGGTCTCGATGCCCAGCGACAGCGGGGTGACGTCCAGCAACAGCACGTCCTTGACGGTGCCGGCGAGCACGCCGCCCTGGATTGCAGCACCGATCGCGACCGCCTCATCCGGGTTGACGTCCTGGCGCGGCTCTTTGCCAAAGAACTCGGTCACTGCCGCCTTGACCCGCGGCATGCGGGTCTGGCCGCCGACCAGGATCACGTCGCTGATATCGGAGTTGCTGACACCGGCGTCCTTCATGGCAATGCGGCAGGGTTCGATGGTCTTCTTGACCAGGTCGTCCACCAGCGCTTCGAGCTTGGCACGCGTGAGCTTGATGCTCAGGTGCTTCGGGCCCGAGGCATCGGCCGTGACATAGGGCAGGTTGACGTCGGTCTGCTGCGAGGACGACAGCTCGATCTTGGCGCGCTCGGCCGCGTCCTTCAGGCGCTGCAGGGCCAGCGGATCCTTACGCAGGTCGATGCCCTGCTCCTTCTGGAACTCGTCGACCAGGAAGTCGATGACGCGCTTGTCGAAGTCTTCGCCGCCCAGGAAGGTATCGCCGTTGGTGGCCATCACCTCGAACTGGGTCTCGCCGTCGATCACCGCGATCTCGATGATCGACACGTCGAAGGTACCGCCGCCCAGGTCATACACCGCGATCTTGCGGTCCCCGCCCTTCTTGTCCATGCCATAGGCAAGTGCAGCGGCGGTCGGCTCGTTGATGATGCGCTTGACGTCCAGGCCCGCGATGCGGCCGGCGTCCTTGGTCGCCTGGCGCTGCGAGTCGTTGAAGTACGCCGGCACGGTGATCACGGCTTCGGTGACGGCTTCGCCCAGATAGGCTTCGGCGGTCTTCTTCATCTTCTCCAGCACCTTCGCGGAGATTTCCTGCGGCGCCATCTTCCGGCCGTCGCTGGTGCCGACCCAGGCATCGCCGTTCTCATGCGCCTGGATGGCGTACGGGACCAGGTCGAGGTCCTTCTTGACTTCGGCATCGGTGAACTTGCGGCCGATCAGGCGCTTCACCGCGTAGAAGGTGTTCTTGGGATTGGTCACGCCCTGGCGCTTGGCCGAGGCGCCGACGATGACTTCGCCATCCTTGGTGAATGCAACGATGGACGGCGTGGTGCGATCGCCCTCCGAATTCTCGATGACCTTCGCAACGCCGCCTTCCATGACTGCAACGCAGCTGTTGGTGGTGCCGAGGTCGATGCCGATGATCTTGCCCATGATGTCAGTCCTTGGTTGCTGTCGGCGCGCTGGCGCGAGCCGCAAAGTTGTATGCCTGATTCGAAATTGGAGGTGGTTGCGCCGAATTCAAGTCACGCGCTCATCACACCGCGCGCGTCAGTCAGGATGCTTGGCAACGACCACCAGCGCCGGCCTGAGCAGGCGGCCGTTGAGCAGGTAGCCCTTCTGGAACACCTGCAGCACGGTTCCCGGCTGGGCGCCGGCCGGTTCGGCCTGGCTGATGGCCTGGTGGTGGTCGGGGTCGAACGGCTGTCCGGCCGGGTCAACCACGGCCAGGCCATTGTCTTCGGCAACCTTCAGCAGTTGCTTGCGGGTGAGCTCCAGGCCAGAGCGAAGGGCCGCAGCCACTTCTGCCGATCCGCCGGGCGCGGCGGCAAGTCCTGCGTCCAGGCTGTCGAGCACCGGAAGCAGTTCGGCCAGCAGGCGCTCGTTGGCGAACTTGCGCGCCATGTCCACGTCACGCGCCAGCCGCTTGCGCTGGTTGTCGAGTTCGGCGCGTTCGCGCAGCGTCTCGTCCTTGAGTCCTACCACCGTGGCTCGCAGCTGGTCCACTTCGCCCAGCAGGGCCTCGATCTCGTTGGCCGGCACGTCGCCGGTCCAATCGCCGGCATCCGCCGACGGGTTTTCGCTGTGCATTTCCGGTTCATCCTGGCCTGCCCCGTCCACGGGGCCTGCCCCGCTTATGGGGTCGAGGCTTCGGTTTTCAAGGCTTCGCCGAGCAGATTTGCGGTCGCCTGCACGATCGGAATCACCCGGTCGTAGGCCATGCGGGTCGGGCCAATCACTCCGAGCACCCCGAGTACGCGGCCCTGGCTGGCATAGGGCGCGGTGATGATCGTGCAGCCGTCCAGCGGCGCCAGGCCGCTTTCCTCGCCGATGAACACGCGGACGCCTGGCGCCTGGGTGCAGCGTTCGAGCAGAGCGAGAATTTCGCGCTTGCGGGCAAACGCGTCGAACAACTCGCGCAGGCGGTCCACGTCGGAAATACCCTGCGTCCCCATCATCCGGGTCTGCCCGCTCAGCAACATGTCCTCGGGGCCGGTCGCCAGGGTCTGCTCGGCTAACTCGACCGCCGCGGACAGGACTTGCTCCAGTTCGGAGCGTGTTTCGCGCAGGTCCCTGAGCAGTGCCGAGCGGATGTCGGCCAGCGGGCGGCCGGCGAAGTTGGAATTCAGGTAGTTGGCAACCTGCTCGAGCTCGCCGGGCGAATACGGGCGGCGGGTGGTGATGATGCGGTTCTGCACTTCGTTGTCGGTGAACACCAGGATGACCAGCACCCGACTGCCGTCGATCGGCACGAAGTCGATCATCCGGAAGGCAAACTGCGAGCGCTGCGGCACGGTGACCACGCCGACGAACTGGCTCATCGCCGACAGCAGCTCGGAGGCGTTCGACAACAGCGCCTGGGTCCCCGCACCGACCGGCATCTGGCTGCGCAGTCGGGCGATCTCCAACTCGTCCAGTGGCTGCATCTGCAGCAGGGAATCGACGAAGACCCGATAGCCCTGCGCGGTCGGAATCCGACCCGCGGAGCTATGCGGTGCGGAAAGCAGGCCGATTTCCTCGAGGTCGGCCATGATATTGCGCACCGTCGCCGGGCTGACGTCCAGGCCCGACTGGCGCGCCAGCGTGCGGCTACCCACTGGTTCGCCATCGCGGATGTGCTGGGAAATCAGGGTGCGCAGCAGGCGACGCGCGCGCAGATCAAGGGGACGGCTCATGACTCCATAGATACGGCCGACGCGCCGCCGGCGCAAGCCATCCGTGGCTCCAGCCGGATTCAGGCAGAATTGCCGGCCATGCTCCGACACCTCGCCATCCGCGATTTCGCCGTCGTCAGCCTCGCCGAGCTGGAGCTCGAGCGCGGCATGACCGTGGTTTCCGGTGAGACCGGGGCCGGCAAGTCCCTGCTGGTGGACGCGTTGCTGTCGCTTTCCGGCACCCGCGCCGACGCCGGCGTGGTCCGTCACGGCGCCGTCCGGGCCGAGCTGGCCGCGGGATTTTCCCTGGATGACGCGCCGCTGGCCCTGGCCTGGCTGCGCGAACATGAATTCGACGAAGACAGCGATTGCCAGCTGCGCCGTGTCATACGCGCCGACGGCGGCTCGCGCGCGTGGATCAATGGCCGGCCTGCGACGCTGGCCCAATTGAGTGCCTTGAGCGCGCATCTGCTGGAGATCCACGGCCAGCACGAACACCAGGCGCTGCTCGACCGCGTGCGGCAACTGGAGCTGCTCGATGGATTTGGCCGGCATGCCGGCGATGTCGAATCCGTGTTGCTGCTCGCGCGGCGCTGGTCTGCCGTGGCTCGCGAACTGCGCGAGATGGAGCGGGCCGAAGACGCGGTCGAACGCATTGATTGGCTTGAACACCAGATTGCCGAACTCGATGCGGACGCGCTGGACGCGGTGCAACTGGCCGCGCTGGAAGCGGCGCATCGCCGCCAGGCCCATTCCGCAGGCCTGATCGGATCCTACGATGCTGCCCTGGGCAAGCTCGGCGCCGATGACGCCCCGGCGCCGGCGCGGGCACTGCGCCAAGCATCCGCCGAACTGGCCCGCCAGCGCGAACACGAACCACGACTGGCAGCGATCAGCGAACTGCTCGACTCCGCGGCGATCCAGGCTGATGAAGCCCAGGCGGAGCTGGAACGGCTGCGCGATGACATCGAAACCGACCCGGCCGAATTGGATCGCCTCGACCAGCGGCTGGGGCGATTGCAGGACCTCGCCCGCAAGCACCGTGTCGCCGTGCCCGACCTGCCAGCACAGCACCAGGCCCTGGCGGCGGAGCTGGAACGCCTGCGCGGTGCCGGCGATCGCGTCGGCGAGTTACGCCACCAGTCCGAAGCCATTGCCGGCGAGTGGCGCATCGCCGCAGCCACGTTGTCGGCCCGCCGTCGCGAGGCAGGTGAGGCGCTGGGCACCGCGGTGTCCGCGCTGATGGCGGAACTGGGAATGGCTGGCGGCGTGTTCGCCGTGGAATTGCAAGCAAGTGCCAGCGCCGAGCCGCAGGCCTCCGGTGCCGAACGCTGCGAATTCCTGGTCTCAGCCAATCCAGGACAACCGCCCCGACCGCTGCGCCGCGTGGCCTCTGGTGGCGAACTGGCCCGGATCAGCTTGGCGATCGAAGTGGCCGCGCTCGGCGCCGACGCCGTGCCGACCATGATTTTCGACGAAGTTGACAGCGGCATCGGCGGCGCCGTCGCCGAGGTGGTCGGGCAGCGCCTGCGGGCACTCGGGCGGGAGCGGCAGGTACTCTGCGTGACTCACCTGCCCCAGGTGGCGGCCCAAGGCAACCAGCACTTCCAGGTCAGCAAGTCGGTTGAAGGCCAGCATTCGCACAGCGCGGTGCGGGCGCTGGACGACAAGGGCCGGGTTGAGGAATTGGCCCGGATGCTGGGCGGCGTGGAGGTCGGGAAGCAGAGCCGGGCGAATGCGCGGGAGTTGTTGCGACGTGGGGGGAGTTAGCGCCGCCAATTTCAAGCCGTGCTGGCTGAAGCGGCCGAGGCTCCGGTGTCGGACTGGGTTTGGCTGAGGTAGCGGAGGCCGCGGTTCGGGGGTGGGACGCACGTGCAGACTGCGTGGCGCGCGGAGTTTGCTACTTGCGCGACTTTGGCCGGACATACAGCACCAGGCTGTGTTCCTCGATCACATAGCCGTGCCGGTCGGCAATCTGCTTTTGCAGCAATTCGATTTCCGGACTGGTGAACTCGATGACCTGCCCTGACTCCACGTCCACCATATGGTCGTGGTGCTGGCCATGGTCCATCTCGTACACCGCCTGGCCGCCTTCGAAATTGTGCTTGAGCACCAGGCCGGCCGACTCGAACTGGGTCAGCACGCGGTATACCGTCGCCAGGCCGATGTCCTCGCCCTCCGCATGCAACAGCCGGTAGATGTCCTCCGCGGTCAGGTGCCGTTCGCCGGCCGTCTCCAGCAACTTGAGTATCCGGGTGCGCGGATGGGTGACCTTCAATCCCACCTTGCGCAGGTCGTCCGATTCCATCGTCTCATCGCCTCCAGCGGAACTTCCCCGGCCGGTCCCGGTCGGTGCTTGCTATAGTAGCGTCCGGCTCCCCAATGTGACCAAGCTTCCGATGCGCAAGGCCCTCGTGCTGTTCCTCGCCGCCATGCTGGTATCTGGCTGCAACTTCATCTACCGGCAGCCGGTCTTCCAGGGCAACCTGTTGGACAAGGCCAATGTCGACCAGCTCAAGCCGGGCATGACCCAGGCCCAGGTGGTGGCATTGCTGGGAACCCCACCGGTTGCCGACCCGTTCCACCATCAGCGCTGGGACTATATCGCCAGCGAGCGGCGCGGCCACGGCAAGACCGACATCAAGGCGCTCACCGTCTGGTTCGACGAAGCCGGCGCAGTGGCGAAAATGGAAGGCGAATACTTCCCCGAACAGGACGCAAACCTGCTGATCGAGCAGCGAAAATTCGGCTTCCGCAACCTGCCCAAGGAAAAAGACAAGGACAAGAAGCGCGGGCGCTGAGCCCTGCTTCAGCGATTTCGCGGCGGTGGCGAAGCGCGCGCACGGCGCCGCTGTTTCGGGTCAGCGTCCAGTGTCCGCAGCAGTTCGATCCGGTCGCCGTCGCTCAGTCGCCGGTCCGGCGTCACCAGGCGCCCGAAAACCGCAATCCTTCCCTGCTCACCGTCACTGATCTGCCAGCCTGCGGCGCGCGCTTGGGCAATCGCGTCCGCCACGACACTGCAGTCGGCCATACGCAGTTCCAGAACCTCGGCGCGATCGGGCCAGGCCCGCACCATGGCAATCCGCAGCATTGCGCCTGCGTGATCAGCGGCCACGCGTTCAGTCATCGGACTGGTCGGCGACATCGCAGAAATCATCCACCATCCTGTCAGCCAAGCCCTGGAAACCGATCACCATCGCACCGCCGATCAGTTTGCTGGCGACTTCGAACTCGAGCGACAAACTCACCTTGCAGGCGTCTTCGGCCAATGTCTGGAAGGTCCAGGATCCGCCAAACTCACTGAACGGCCCGTCTTCGAGCGCCAGAACGATCCGGGTGGGCCGCGTCATGGAATTGCGCGTGGTGAAGGAGATCCGCAGGCCGGCCGCACGCACGTCCAGTCGCGCGATCATGCTGGTCTCGTCCTGCGCAATGACCTCGGAGGCATCGCACCAGGTGAACCGACGCGGATACGCGGCCACGTCGTTGACAAGATCGAACATGCGTCGCGCCGAATGCCGTACCAGCGCGTGACGGTGAATGCCGGGCATGCTTCCTCGCCTGTCGGCCGCCGTCCGGCCGCCGGATCGGCGACAATGGGCGGAAGGAAGCCATATCCAAGATGAAAGACAAGAATACCAAAGGCGACGGCAAGTCCGGCCAGGGCAAGACCATTGCGCTGAACAAGGCCGCGCGCCACGACTACCAGCTGGAGGACCGGTTCGAGGCCGGGCTTGCGCTGCAGGGCTGGGAGTTGAAGGCAATCCGCGCAGGCCGGCTGGGCATTGGCGAGAGCTATGCCCTGGTCAAGGGCGGCGAACTGTTCCTGTTCGGCGCGCAGATCACGCCGCTGATCTCGGCCTCCAGCCATGTGATCGCCGACGACCGGCGCACACGAAAGCTGCTCATGCACCGCCACGAGATCGACAAGCTGATCGGTCGCATCGAACGCGAGGGCTACACGCTGGTGCCCACCGCCATGTACTGGCGCGGCAACAAGGTGAAGCTGGAATTGGCCCTGGCGAAAGGCAAGAAAGAGCACGACAAGCGCGCCACGGCCAAGGAACGCGATTGGCAGCGCGACAAGCAACGAGTCATGCGCTCGCACAACCGCAACGCCTGAACAGCGTCAGCGGCCAGCGCCTGTGGGAGCGGCTTCAGCCGCGATTCCAGTTTCCGCCGGAAAATTCAATCGCGGCTGAATCCGCTCCCACAGGTGCTTGAGGCTTGGCCACGCAAGCCCCATACTGGTCCTGTCGGAAGAATCTGTTGCACCGGCTGCCGGGGGTGTCCTGGCTTCGACGGGGGCTGCAAAATCGACTGGCGCATGCCGAGGGGGCGACTTTCCTCGTTAATCCAGTAGCAAAATTTAGTTGCCAACGACGACAACTACGCTCTCGCCGCTTAAGGCGTAAGCCCCGAACCCACTTGTGCCCGTGCTCGTGGATGTAGGGTCATTATC
>JBKJMY010000095.1:0-4661 GCA_046596115.1 Arenimonas sp. | reverse complement strand
GCCGACCGCCGCCACGATCAGGGCCACCGGCGTGGCCTCGAACATGCCAAAGCCGGGCTGGCCGCCGCTGCGGGCCATGTCGTTCACCAGCAGGTTGGTGGAGGTGCCGATCAGCGTGCACACGCCGCCCATCTGCGATACGTACGACATCGGGATCAGGATGCGCGAGGCCGGCTTGCGACTGGTGACGCTCGCTGCCAGCACCAGTGGCAGGAACACCGCCACCGCCGCGGTGTTG
This sequence comes from Arenimonas sp., assembly GCA_046596115.1. GTDB lineage: Bacteria > Pseudomonadota > Gammaproteobacteria > Xanthomonadales > Xanthomonadaceae > Arenimonas. Next base: position 4,423 of record JBKJMY010000095.1, on the reverse strand, counting down.
TTGATGAAGGCCGACAGCGGACCAATCACCATCATCACCAGCAGGGCCTGCAGCCAGGGCCATTTCACCCGGGCCAGGCGCGAACCCAGTCCGCGCAGCGCGCCGCTGCGCTGCAAACCGGCGCTGAGCACGAACATTGCCGCGACCGTGATCACGGCAGGACTGCTGAAGCCCGACAATGCCTCGCCCGGCGTGAGCACGCCGCTGACCAGCAGGCTGGCCAGCACCAGCAGCGCGACGACGTCTACAGGCAACTTTTCGCTGATGAACAGGATCAGGGCGCCGGCGAGAATGGCGATGGTGAACCAGGCGTGGATGGTCATGTCCGCTCCGCCGGAGTGGGTGTTGCGGCAACCGTGACGGCGTCCGGCTCGGCGCTGCGGAATTCGGCGCCGTAGCGCAATGGTCGGTTGTCCGCCGCCGGACCGGGGAGTGGCGGGAATTGCGGTTTGCTCTCTTCGTGCACGCCATCGGCTTTGCTGATGCGCACGCGCAGGTCGAACCACGCGCCCTGGCCAGTGACCGGATCGGCATTGGCGTAGTCGTTGCGCGGCGTGCGGTCGGAAATCAGGTGGTTGAGCAGGAAGCCATCCTTGCCCTCGGGCGCATCCTTGGACAGCTTCCACGCACCACGCCGCTTGCCGATTGCGTTCCAGGTCCACACGGTATCGGGCTGCACGTTGCCAGCCAGCCGCACCGGCACGGTGATCCGGCCCAGGTGCGAATCCAGGTGCGCCCAGTCGTCATCGACCAGGCCGTGCGTGGCTGCGGTGTCGGGATGCAGGTAGAGGTAATTGCGCGTGGTGATCTGGCGCAGCCAGGCATTCTGCGAACCCCAGGCGTGGTACATGAAGGGCGGGCGCTGGGTGACGGCGGACAGTGGAAACATCGCCGCATCCACTTGCGCGCCCTCGAAGGGTTCGTACCAGATCGGCAGCGGATCGAAATAGCGCGCCACGCGTTCGCGCTCGTTATCGGGCGGTTGCACCGGGCCGTGGCCCTGCGCGGCGAGGCGGAATTTCTGCAGCGTCTCCGAATACACCTGCAACACAATCGGCGCATGCCCCACAACAGCTGCTCCCACAGGTGGTGCGGCCAGGAAGCCCATGCGCACGGACCAGTCGAGGTAATCGCGGTTGGCCATCTTGAAATAGCGCGCGGACTCGGGGATCTCGCTGCGCCAGAAACCGCCGTTGTCGATGTAGCGCTGCAACTGGTGTGGATTGGGCGCGCCCTTGCCCTCGCTGGCGCCATCGGCGCCGCGCCAGCCAGCCAGCAGGCCGACGCCAGGCGCGCGTTCGTGGCTGACGATGTAATGGGCATAGTCGCGGTAGCGCGGCGCGCCGTCGGCATCCAGCAGCGCCGGCAGCCGCAGCCGCACGCCCAGTTCCAAGAGCACGCTCTGGAATCCACGCACATCGCGGCCATCACCGACGGCATCGGGCTCGAGTACCGGATGCCGGATTGCATCGGCCGCGCCATCTGCATCGGAGATCGGGCGATCGAGCATGGACACCGCATCGAAACGTTCCAGGTAGGTCGTGTCGGGCAGCACCAGGTCCGCGTACGCGACCATCTCGGACGAGTAGGCGTCCGAGTAGATGATCTTCGGGATCTTGTACTCGCCGGTCGCTGGATCCTTGTCGGTCAGCCAGTGCATCGTCTCGCCCGTGTTCATCGCCGAATTCCAGCTCATGTTGGCCATGAACAGGAACAGCACGTCCACCGGCGCCGGATCGGCAGCCCATGCGTTGCGAATCACCGTGTGCAGCATGCCGTGCACGGCCAGTGGGTAGCGCCAGGAATAGGCGTGGTCGATGCGTCGCGGCTGGCCATCGGCATCCACCAGCAAATCTTCGGGCCCGTGGATGAAGCCCAGTGGCGGCGCGTCGAGGCGACCGTCGGCGTCGCGCGTGCGGCCCGGCCGGTTCGACGGCGGGATCGGCTTGGGAAACGGCGGCTGGTAGCGGAATGAGCCCGGGGCATCGACCGCGCCCAGCAGCAGTTGCAGCAGGTGCAATGCGCGGCAGGTGTGGAAGCCATTGCTGTGCGCGCTGATCCCGCGCATGGCATGCATCGCCACTGGCCGACCTTCCATATCCGCATGGTGGCGGCCGTGCGCATCGGTCCACGGGATCGGCAGGCGCAGGCCGCTGTCGAAGGCGGCGGCAGCCAGCTCGCGCGCGACGCGGCGGATGGTGTCTGCCGGCACGCCACAACGCGCGGCCACGGCATCGGGGGCGTATTGCGCATCCAGATAGCGTTCGGCCAGCAAGTGGAACACCGGCCGCGCCACGCTGCCATCGGGCAGTGCCACCTCGCCAACCACCACCGGTGAGACGGACGCCGAGCCGGCATCGGCGAGCCCGCCGGAGTTGCGATCCGAACACTGCGGCTTGCCGGCGGCATCGCGCACGAACAGGCCGTCATCCGCCCTACCTGGTGCAATGCGCACCAGCCAATGCGCATTGGTGTAGCGGACCAGGTAATCCAGGTCGATCCGGTCGGCCTTCAGTAGCTCATGCACCAGGGCGAAGGCGAACAGCCCATCCGTACCAGGCCGGATGCCGATCCATTCGTCGGCCACTGCGCCATAGCCAGTACGCACGGGGTTCACTGCAACGATTTTGGCGCCGCGCTGCTTGAGCTTGCCCAGGCCGAGCTTGATCGGATTGGAGTCGTGGTCTTCGGCCACGCCCCACAACATCAGGTAGCGGCAATGGTCCCAATCGGGTTCGCCGAATTCCCAGAAGCTGCCGCCGACGCTGTACAGGCCGCCGGCCGCCATGTTCACCGAACAGAAGCCGCCGTGCGCCGCGTAGTTGATGGTGCCGTATTGCTGCGCCCACCAGCCGGTGAGCGCCTGCGACTGGTCACGGCCGGTGAAGAAGGCCAGGCGATCGGGATCCTTCGCGCGCGCATCGCCCAGCCACTGCGTGGCCAGCGCCAAGGCCTCATCCCACTCGATCTCGCGGAACTCGCCACTGCCGCGTTCGCCGGTCCGCAACATCGGCTTGCGTAATCGCGCCGGCGAGTAGTGCTGCATGATTCCGGCCGAGCCCTTGGCACAGAGTACGCCGCGGTTCACCGGATGGGCCGGGTTGCCTTCGATGTAGCGCACCTTGCCATCGCGCAGGTGCACGTTGATGCCGCAGCGGCAGGCGCACATGTAGCAAGTGGTCTGGCGAAGCGCGTCGCCCACCGGTTTTTGCGTGTCAATGCGCGGCTCGACCATGCCGCTATTGTGCCGTAAGCCCGGCTCCCGGGGTGCCAGGACCTTAGTGGGGCGCAGTGATCCGGATCGCCGGGCTGTCGAAATCGCTGTAGACCACGCGCATGGCGTAGTCCCGGCCGGCGCTCTTGCCGGCCGTCTCGACCATCAGCACGTGGCCGCTGCGCGCACTCACCCAGGCCGTACTGTTGGACTGGCTGCCTTGGCTGTCGCTGGCAAAACCGTACTTGATCGCAGGCTCCTTGCCGACCATCCCCGGGCCGATGCTGGTCACGTGAGCGCCCTTCTCGAACTCGGCGATGCTGGCCTCGTTGCGGTATTTGCCGATGGAGCCCTTGGGCATGGGCACTTTCATGACCTTGCCGTCGACGCGCATGTACATCACATCGTCGATGATCACCGACGGCTGCTGCCCGGTGACGGTCATCCGATAGCGGTTCGGGGACTGGTATTGGACCGTGGAGACCAGCCGATTCGTGCGCAGGTCGGTCATCGTCGCCTGATAGCTCTTCAGGCTCAGGTTGTGCACGAAGGCCTTGTGCAGGTCCTGGCCTGGGTCGGCGGCCGAACCGGCGGTTGCGGCCCCGACAGCGAAGGCGGCGGCGAGCAGCAACAGGGCTGGACGGGCAAATCTGTTCATGTGCGGAGGCTGAGTACGTGGCGGCCGACGCGCGGCGATGCCATTCTAGACGTACTGCCGGCGCCAGCCCGGCCACGGACCCGCGCCCATGGACCGTTACGAACGCATCCTCGCCCTGCATCGCCACCTGAAAATGGCGCGCTATCCGGTCTCGCTGGCCAAGCTGATGGACGAGCTGGCCTGCTCGCGCGCCACCCTGTACCGCGACATCGCCTTCCTGCGCGATGCGCTGGGCGCACCGATCGAAAGCGACGCATCCGGAAATGGCGGCTTCAGCTACAACGAAAAGGAATCCGAGCGCTTCGAGTTGCCGGGCCTGTGGCTGAACTCCGACGAATTGCACGCGCTGCTGGCGACCCACCAGTTGCTCGGCCGCAGCGGCAACGACGTGCTCGGCTCGGCGCTGGCGCCGCTGAAGGCGCGGATCGAGTCGCTATTGGCGCAACAGGCTGGCGGCAAGCGCTGGCCGATGCAGCGGGTGCGGGTGATCGGCAGCTACGTGCGCCGGCGCGACGAAGTCGCCTTCCGCATCGTCGCCAGTGCCGTCCTGG
>JBKJMY010000063.1:0-9091 GCA_046596115.1 Arenimonas sp. | reverse complement strand
ATTCCTACGGCGACTTCGCCGACATGGTTCGCGTGCAATGGGTGGATGCCGCGCATACGCGTTATCGTTCGCGATTGGGCGTGCAGCCCGTGGCCGTCGCCGAAGAGCGCATCCTGGTGAAAGGCAAGCCAACCGAAATCCTGCGCGTGCGCGACACGCTCTGGGGACCAATCACCCGGGAAAACGGTCCGGACGAATCCCTCGCACTGCAATGGAGCGCGCACCAACGCGGCGCGATCAACGTCGGCCTGGCGCAGCTGGCGCGCGCCGGCGATGTCGATGCCGCTCTGGTCGCTGCTGGCGGCATCGGCATGCCGGCGCAGAACATGGTGGTCGCGGACGCGGGCGGTCGGATCGCCTGGCGCCTGACCGGACAGCTTCCGCGCCGTACCGGTGGCTGCGACCCGACCGCGCCAATCGATCCGATGGTGTGCGACTGGCAGGGTTGGCTCGCCCCGGGTGCAAATCCGCGCATCGTCGATCCGCCGTCAGGCCGCTTGTGGACTGCCAATGCGCGCACCGTGGATGGCGCTGCGCTCGCGATCGTGGGCGATGCCGGCTACGCCAACGGCGCGCGCGCGCGGCAGGTCCGGAACGACTTGTTTGCGCGGTCATCGTTTGACGAACGTGCACTCATGGCGATCCAGATAGACGATCGCGCGGTGTTCCTGACCCGCTGGTGGAAACTCCTGCGCCAGCAGACGCAGGGCGCAACCGATCCGGCCTGGATTGCGTTCGAACAGGCAACGCGACGCTGGGAAGGACGTGCATCGCCGGAAGCAGTGAGTTATCGGCTGGTACGCGAGTGGCGGCTGGCGGTGCTCGATCGGATCCGGCGCGGGCTGATGGCGCCCGCCCGTGCACAGCTGGGCCGGGACTTCAGGATGCCTGGCCTGCCGCAGCTGGAAGGCGTCGCTTGGCAACTGGTGACGCAGCGCCCGGCGCACCTGCTGCCGCGTGGCACGGTGAGCTGGGATGCGTTGTTTCTGGATGCCGCCCGCGAAGTGCAGGCAACATTGGAGCAGCAGGGCCCACTGGCCGAACGCACCTGGGGCGAGCGCAATACTGCGATGATCTGCCATCCGCTGGCGCGCGCCCTGCCCGGCTTCGCCAAGCGCCTGCTGTGCATGCCCGCCGACCAGCTCGCCGGTGATGTGAATATGCCGCGCGTGGTGGCCCCTTCGTTCGGGGCTTCGGAACGCATGGTGGTATCGCCAGGCCACGAAGAGGATGGACTCGTGCACATGCCCGGAGGCCAGAGTGGCCACGTTCTGTCGCCATTCTGGGGTGCGGGCCATGAGGACTGGGTGCATGGCCGGCCGACGCCCTTCCTGCCCGGCGCAACCACGCATACGCTGCAATTCCAGCCTCGCTGAACAGATTCCGCGCGCAGAGGCGACAAGTGCAAAGCGCGTACTAACGCACTTTTGCTGCCGCAAGTTGGTCGTACGATCCGGGCATGCTCTCTCTGCCAGGTACCGCTGCTCCCTACGACGAGGATATTGATCGCCTCAGGGAAGTGTTTATTGCCAACCTGTGGCTCGGTATGGCGGCAGTGGCGGCGATCGTCATTCCCGCGACCCTGCTGCGTGCCTACGGCACCGGCTGGACGCCACTGTTCGGTCTGCACCTGGCGGTGGCGGTGACGGCGCTCACCGTGCACCGCGTGCAGGCCCGACTGCCATTCGGCTGGCGCGTGGCGCTGATGTGCGGGCTGCTGTGGGCTGTCGGCTTCCCGGGCGTCCTGTCGTTCGGCCTGTCGGCCTCGGGGCTGTGGTGGCTATTGCTCAGTTGCCTGATCGCCGCGACGCTGGGCTCAACGCGGGTCGGCATCGCCGTGTGCATCGGTACCGGCATCGCACTCGCGCTGGTGGCACAGGCCTTCATCAGCGGCGGCCTGCAGCCGATTGTTCCCGCCGACGACTACCTGCGCCGACCCTCGTCATGGATCGCCATGTTGATGGTCACGGGGATCTTCGCCACCCTGGTGGTGCGCGCATTCAGCAGCTACATGCGTGCAACCGCCATTTTGTTGCACCAGGTAAAAGAGCAGCGCAACGAAATCGAGCGCCTTTCCATGCATGATCCACTCACCAGCCTGCCGCTGTCGGCGCTGGCGAATGACCGCATCGAAATGGCGTTCCATACTGCGCGCCGGACCAAGTGCAAGGTTGCGCTGCTGTACCTGGACCTGGATGGATTCAAGGCCGTGAATGACAGCGCCGGCCACATTGCCGGCGACACGGTCTTGGCGGCTTGTGCAAGCCGCATGGCGGCTGCCATACGCCAGGAAGACACCGTCGCGCGCATTGGTGGCGATGAATTCCTGGTCGTGGTTGGCGCGCTGTCGGATGCCGACGATGCCGTGCTGGTTGCCGACAAGCTGCTGCAGGCGATCATGCTGCCGATGGAGTTCGGGCCGGAGACGTTGCGCGTCGGCGCCAGCATCGGCATCGCGATCTACCCCGACCACGGGCGCGACGGCGCCGAACTTAGACACCTGGCCGACCAGGCCATGTACGCCGCCAAGCGCCGTGGAGGAAATTGTATTGCCTTCACCGAGCCGGGCGACCCCAAGGAGCCAACCGGGCCTGCCAGGCCGGTGGGGAAAGACAGGGCGGCCGGGACAGACAGGGCAACCGGAAAAGACGGGGCAACCGGGAAAGACGCGCCGGATCAGCCGTCCGAAAGCAATCTCAGCGCGATTCCCGAATAAACCGCCGGCAGTCGCTCGAGTTCCTCCACCCGGATGCATTCGTTGACCTGGTGGATGGTCGCGTTGACCGGACCCATCTCCACCACTTCGGCGCCAAGCGGCGCGATGAAGCGCGCATCCGAGGTGCCGCCGCCGGTGCTTTCTTCCGGCTCGACGCCGCATAGCTCGCGCATTGCTTCGCGCATGGCGGCGCGCAATGGGCCCTCTCGGGTGAGGAAAGGCTCACCACCGCGATGCCAGGCAATCGCATATTCCAGTCCATGGCGATCGAGCACGGCATGCACCTCGCGCTCCAGCGCGTCCGCCTGCCAGCCGGGGTTGTAGCGGAAATTGAAGACCACCTCGTAGCTGCCTGGAATCACGTTGTTTGCGCCGGTGCCGGCATGGATATTGGAAATCTGGAAACTGGAGGCGGGAAACTCGCGGATGCCCTCGCGCGGGTAGCCGTCGTCCCAGGCGCGTGCGCACAACTCCGACAGCGCAGGCATCGCCTGGTGGATCGGGTTGCGCGCCTTGTCGGGATAGGCGACGTGGCCCTGGATGCCGCGCACCGTGAGCGTGCCGGACAAGGTGCCGCGACGGCCGATCCGCAGCAGGTCGCCGAGGCGCTCCTTCGACGACGGTTCGCCGGTGACGCACCAGTCGATGCGCTGACCACGCGCACGGAATGTATCAGCGACGCGGCGCACGCCATCAATCGCATCGCCTTCCTCGTCCGAGGTCAGCAGCAGCGCAACGGTGCCGGCATGACCCGGATGCGCGGCGACGAAATCCTCCAGCGCCAGCACGAATGCAGCGACGCTTCCTTTCATGTCAGCGGCGCCACGCCCGTACAGCATGCCGTCGCGGATCGAGGGAACGAACGGATCACTGGCCCATGCCTCCACCGGCCCACTCGGCACGACATCGGTGTGGCCGAGGAACAGCAGCAGCGGCCCGCCTTCGCCATGCGTGGCGAACAGGTTGCGCACCTTGCCGAAGTCCATGCGTTCGATCGTGAAGCCCGCTGCCTGCAGCCGGGTCGCGACCAGATCCTGGCAGCCGGCATCTTCCGGCGTCACCGACCGGCGTGCGATCAGGTCCATGGCCAGCGCCAGGACGTCGCTCATGGCTTCACTCCAAAGCGCTGCTTGAATGCATTGTCGGTGAACCCGATCGTGACCAGGCCATCGGACGTGACCACGACCGGGCGCTTGACGATGGCCGGGTGCTCCTTGACCAGCAAGGTCCACTCCGGATCCGAGCCGGGCGACTTGCGCCCCTCCGGCAAGTTGCGCCAGGTGGTGGATGCCTTGTTCACCAGCTTGTCCCAACCGCCGAGTTGCACCGCCCACGCGCGCAGCATGGGCGCCTCGATGCGATGCTCGCGATAATCGATGAATTGGTGCTCCACGCCCGCACGCTTTAGCCAGTTGCGCGCCTTGCGGCAGGTGTCGCATGTCTCCAGGCCGTACAGCGTGACCTCGCTCACTCGGCGGCTCCACGCAGCAGTTCGTTCACTGAAGTTTTCGAGCGGGTACGTTCGTCGACCTGCTTGACGATGACCGCGCAGTACAGCGAGTGCGAGCCATCGGCGGCTGGCAGCGAGCCCGACACCACGACGCTGCCTGCGGGCACGCGCCCGTAGGTGATGGTCTTGGTGGCGCGATCATAGACGCGCGTGCTCTGGCCGAGGAAGACACCCATGCCGATCACGCTGCCGCGCTCGACGACGAAACCCTCGACCACTTCCGAGCGCGCGCCGATGAAGCAATCATCCTCGATGATGGTCGGGCCAGCCTGCAGCGGTTCCAGCACGCCGCCGATGCCAACGCCGCCAGACAAATGGCAACGCGCGCCGATCTGCGCGCACGACCCCACCGTCGCCCAGGTATCCACCATGGTGCCGGCGCCAACATGCGCACCGATGTTGACGAAGCTGGGCATCACCACCACGTCCTTGCCGATATGCGCGCCGCGACGCACCACCGCGCCGGGCACGATGCGTGCACCGAAGGCGCGGAACGCAGCTGCGTCGAAGCCTTCGAAGCGCATCGGCACCTTGTCCCAGTACGGGCCAGGCGCGGGTGCGTCGACCAGCGACATGTCGTTGCAGCGGAAGTACAGCAGCACGGCTTTCTTCAGCCATTGGTTGACCTGCCAGCCGTCGGCGACAGGCTCGGCAACACGCTCTTCGCCCGACTCGAGCAGTGCGATCACGCGGTCAACGGCGGGGCTGACACTATCGCGGATTTCTTCTGCGCCCAGGCTGCCGCGGCGCTCGAAGGCATCCTCGATCGCTTCGCGCAGGGCGTTGCTGTCAGCGGGCGCGTCGTTCGGCATCGGAACTGTCTCCCTCAAGGCAAGTGGTGAGCGCTGCACGCAACGGCTCGATCGAATCAGGTTGCAGGGCGCGATTATCGCGGTCGCTGAGCAGGAAGATATCCTCGACCCGCTCGCCGAAGGTGGCGATGCGCGCATCGTGCACGCGCAATCCGTGGACGCGAAAAACCTGCGCAACATCGGCCAGCAGTCCGGGGCGATCCGTGCCGACCAGGCCCAGGCGCGTCCGCAGGCCGCCTTCCACGTCGTCGAAGCTCACCTTCGCAGCCATCCGGAAATGACGCAGGTGCCGCGGCATGGCGCGACGCGCCGGCCGCACGGTCGCTGGATCGCGCAAGGCCGCGTGCAGCAGTTCGACCACGCGACCCGGCTCGGGCGCGGCGGCGCTGGCCTGCACCTGGAAGTTGTCCATGGCATGGTCGTCGGTTGAACCGAGGATGCGCGCTTCCAGCACGTTCAGGCCCATGCGGTCCAGGGTAGCGACCAGCGCGGCGAACACACCGTCGCCATCGGGCGTACGCACGAAGACTTCGAGACTTCCGGGGGTCTGGTGCGTGCGCACCAGCACCTGGGTCGGCTGGCCGGCATTGGCCAACAGCCCGCGCGTCTGCCAGACCAATTGTTCGGGGCGGTAACGCAGGAACGCTTCGTCCGGAAACGTTCGCCACAGTTCTTCCACGGCAGCCTCGTCGGTACCGCCGTCGATCAGCATCGCCAGGGTCATGTTGCCGGTGTCGGCCATGATGTCTTCGGCATTCAGCGGATGCTCCAGTCCCCGGCGCAGGGCATAGCGCGCGGCGGTGTGGAGGTCGGCGAGCAGGCGGTCCTTCCAGCTGTTCCACAGTTTTGGGCTGGTGCCGGCGATGTCGGCGCAGGTGAGCAGGTACAGATAGTCCAGGTGCTCGCGATCGGCCACGCGCGTGGCGAAGCGATCCACCACCTCGGGATCGGAGATGTCCTGGCGCTGCGCGGTGACCGACATCAGCAGATGCTCGCGCACCAGCCAGGCCAGCAGCTCGACGTCGGCGCTCGGCAGTCCGTGCAAGATGGCGAAGCGACGCACATCCTCGGCGCCCAACTGCGAATGATCGCCACGGCGTCCTTTGGCGACATCGTGGAACAGCCCGGCGATCAGCAAGAGGAAGGGCTTGCGCAGGCGCGGCACGACTTCGGTGGTCATCGAGAAGCCCGGCACCACCTCGCCGCGCAGGAACATGTCCAGCAGGCGCAGCACGGCCAAGGTGTGCTGGTCCACCGTGTAGACATGGAACAGGTCGTACTGCATGCGCCCGGCGACCTTGCCGAACTCCGGGATGTAGCGCCCGAGCACGCCGATCCGCGCCAGCTTCTTCAACATGCCCACCGCATTGGGGCCGGCAAGCATGTTGAGGAAGCGCGCGCGGACTTGCTCACTCTCCTCGGTATACGGGCGGATCGCGTGGAGCGATTCAGCCAGGGCACGCGCCGTCTCCGAGTGCAGGCCACGTGACTCCTGCCCCGACCAGGCACTGAACAGATCGAGCACGCCATCCATGCCGCGCTTGAGCGCGGTGCCGTCGGTCATCGCCAGGTAGCCATGGCGCAGCTCGAAGCCCGGGGATACCGGCACCGGCGCCGACTTGGGCGAGAGCTGTTCCTCGAAACGCTGCAGCAAGCGGTCATTGATCCGCAGCATGGTGGACGCGGCGCGGAAGAAGCCTTGCATCATCTGTTCGACGGCCAGGTTGTTCTCTTCGTCCTCCAGGCCCATCAGCGCAGCGAGCGCCTTCTGGTGATCGAACAGCAGGCGTTCCTCGCGCCGTCCCGCAACCAGGTGCAGGCCGAAGCGCAGGCGCGCGATCGTCGCCCAGCGCGATTCCAGCGTCGTGCATTCGTCGGCGCCGAGCACCCCGAGCGGCACCAGCGAACGCAGGCCGGGCACGCCGTACACGCGCATGCCCATCCAGGTGACGGTGTGCAGGTCACGCAGCCCGCCCGGGCCTTCCTTGAGATTGGGTTCGAGATTGTCAGCGGTGTCGTTGTAGCGCGCGTGGCGCGCCCGCTCTTCTTCGCGCTTGGCCTCGAAGTATTTTGCCGGCGGCCAGAGTTTCTTCGGCGACAGGGTCGCCGCCAGCGCGTCGCGTCCTGCCGCGTCACCGGCAAGCGTGCGCAGTTCCATCATCGAGGTAAGCGTGGCGATGTCCCCGCGCGCCGCGTCCATGCATTGCGCGACCGAGCGCACTGCGTGCCCGGCCGCCAGGCCGGCATCCCACAGCAGCGCGAAGAAGCGCGACATCGCCGGCTCGATGCGTTTCTGCACCGCCGGATCGGCCAGCACCAGCAGGTCAATGTCAGAATATGGATACAACTCGCCGCGGCCATAGCCACCGGTCGCCAGCAGGCTGACCGCAGCGCGCGGATCAACGCAGCGTCGCCAGGCATCGCCAACCAGCCCGTCGATCAGCGCGCGGCGCTGGCCGATGAGTTGCTGGATGTCGGTACCGGCGCGAAAGCCCTGCTCGGCGCGCGCCAATCCCTCGGCCATGGCGGCCTTGGCCAGTTCACGCCAGGCGGTGTCGTCGGCCGCCTGCGCAAGTGACGCCTGCAGCGCCTCGGCCTGCCGCGCGTCGAACGCGGGCGCGGCCACGGTCACAGGTCGTTATCGTCGCCCGGGACCCGGGTCAGGATCTCGACCCCGTCAGCGGTGACGGCCACCGTGTGCTCCCACTGCGCCGACAGCGAACGGTCGCGCGTCACCACGGTCCAGCCATCCGGCATCAGCCGCGTGTGCCGGGCGCCTTCGTTGATCATCGGCTCGATGGTGAAGGTCATGCCTTCCTGCAGTTCGAGACCGAGCCCGGCAGTGCCGTAATGCAGAACCTGCGGATCCTCGTGGTAGATCCGGCCGATACCGTGACCGCAGTATTCGCGCACCACCGAAAAGCGCTCGCCCTCGGCGTATTTCTGGATCGCATTGCCGATATCGCCCAAGGTTGCGCCGGGGCGAACCAGGCGGATGCCGCGGAACATCGCCTCGCGCGTCACATCCACCAGCCGCTTCGCCTTCACAGACGGCGCGCCGACGATGTACATGCGACTGGTATCGCCGTGCCAGCCATCCTTGATCACGGTGACGTCGATATTGACGATGTCGCCGTCCTTGAGGACCTTGGCCTCGGTCGGGATGCCATGGCAGATCACATTGTTCACCGACGTGCAGACCGTGGCCGGGAAGCCCTTGTAGCCCACGTTGGCAGGAATGGCCTGCTGCACATTGACGATATGGTCATGGCAGATGCGGTCCAGCTCGGCCGTGCTGACCCCGACTTTCACGTGCGGGGCGACCACCTGCAGCACCTCGGCGGCCAGGCGGCCGGAGATGCGCATCTTCTCGATGTCCTGGGGGCTCTTGATGCTGACGTCCATGGGTAGGGATTATCCAACAGTTGCAAGGGGTTAGGCCAGCCCGCTATAATTCCAGGCTTGTCAGGCCGGTACATTGGCCACAACGCCCACGCCGGGCGTCACCGGTGAATCCACACACCAGGCAAATCCCCGCCCCGGGGTGCCCGAGCCGCAACGTTGCATGTTGCCGGCAAAGGTTCGAGGCGGAGCCTGGTGGAGGCCCCAACCCCGGAACGATCGAGCCGCCTGTCGGCCGCGTTCCATTTTCATGAAGGCAATGCCATGACCCAAGTCACCATGCGCCAGATGCTGGAAGCCGGCGTCCATTTCGGCCACCAGACCCGCTATTGGAACCCCAAGATGAGTCCGTTCATCTTCGGCGCCCGCGGCAAGATCCACATCATCAACCTCGAAAAGACCCTGCCCCTGTTCCAGGACGCGATGAATTTCGTCTCGGCCCTGGCCCAGAAGCGCGGCACCATCCTGTTCGTCGGCACCAAGCGTTCGGCCCGTGATTCGGTGAAGGAAGAAGCCGAGCGTTGCGGCATGCCCTACATGGCGATGCGCTGGCTCGGCGGCACGCTGACCAACTTCCGCACCGTGAAGGCCTCGGTCTCGCGCCTGAAGGAACTGGAAGCGGCAGAAACCGACGGCACCTTCGAAAAGATG
>JBKJMY010000020.1:0-4401 GCA_046596115.1 Arenimonas sp. | reverse complement strand
GGGCGAGCGAATCGACGCCTTGCTGCGAGAGCCGCCTCCGGGCGAATGATTGTGGGAGCGGCTTCTGTGGGAGCGGCTGCTGTGGGAGCGGCTGCTGTGGGAGCGGGTTCAGCCGCGATCTTGTTTCAAGGTAGGCAATCGCGGCTGAAGCCGCTCCCACAACCGCTCCCACAGAAGCCGCGCCCACAATCATTCGCCCGGGGGCGGCTCTCGCAGCAAGGCGTCGATTCGCTCGCCCTTGTCCACCGAGTCGTCGTAGTGGAAATGCAGCTCGGGCACGTGGCGCATGCGCACTGCGCGGGCCAGTTGGAAGCGCAGTTCCGGCGCCATTTCCTTCAGCGCCTTCACCCCGGCCTTGGCCTGGTCGGGCAACAGTGCGGTGACGAAAACCTTGGCGTGCGACATGTCGCGGCTGATCTCGACGTCCGACACGCTCATCGACGGCAGGCCATGCTCGCGCACCGCAAGGTGCACGATCTGCCCCAGGTCCCGGCGCAATTGCGCCGAGACCCTGTCGGTACGATGGAAACTCTTCTGCGCCACTGACTGCACCTTGATGTTGGAAACCCGCCTCGCCCTAGAGCGAGCGCTTGACCTCGATCCGCTCGAAGCACTCGATCTGGTCACCTGGCTGCACGTCGTTGTAGGCCTTCACCGCGATGCCGCACTCGACGCCGCTCTTGACCTCTTCGACGATTTCCTTGAAGCGGCGCAACGATTCTAGCTCGCCCTCGAACACCACCACGGAGTTGCGCAGGACGCGAATCGGCTTGTTGCGCTTGACCACGCCCTCGGTGACCAGCGAACCGGCAACCGCGCCGAACTTGGAGCTGCGGAACACGTCGCGCACCTCGGCGATACCGATGATCTCTTCGCGGATCTCGACCCCGAGCATGCCGGAGGCAACCTGCTTCACCTGGTCGATCACGTCGTAGATGATCGAGAAGTAGCGCAGGTCCAACCCGCTGTTCTCGATCACCTTGCGTGCACTGGCATCGGCACGCACGTTGAAGCCGATGATGACCGCGCGCGCCGAAGCAGCACGGGTGGCGTCGGACTCGGTGATGCCGCCTACGCCCGATTCGATCACGTTGATGGTGATCAGCTCGTTGGACAAGGCAGCAAGCGATTCGCGCAGCGCCTCGGCAGAACCCTGCACGTCCGCCTTGACCACGATGTTGAGGGTCTGCATGCCGCCGGCCAGGCCCATCTGCGCGATGACGTCCTCCATCTTCTGGCCGGGCTGCTTGACCAGGCGGCTCTCGCGGCGCTTGGTCTCGCGCTGCTGGGCGACTTCGCGCGCCAGGCGCTCGTCGGCCACCACCACGAAATCGTCGCCGGCATCGGGTACGCCGGACAGGCCGAGCACCTGCACGGGCATCGACGGACCAGCGGCATCGATCTGCTCGCCGTTCTCGTCGAACAGCGCGCGCACGCGGCCGTAGTGCACGCCGCAGACCAGGTAATCACCCTTCTTGAGCGTGCCTTGCTGGACCAGCACGGTGGCAACCGGGCCGCGGCCCTTGTCGAGTGCGGATTCGATCACCACGCCGGTGGAACGCGCATCAACGACAGCGCGCAGTTCCATCACTTCAGCCTGCAGCAGGATCGCATCGAGCAACGCATCCACGCCATCGCCCGTACGCGCGGAAACCGGCACGAACTGCACGTCGCCGCCCCATTCCTCGGGCACCACCTCGATCTTCACCAGGCCTTGCTTGATGTTGTCGGGGTTGGCTTCGGGCTTGTCCATCTTGTTCATCGCGACCAGCAACGGCACCTTGGCAGCGCGCGCATGGTTCACGGCTTCGACGGTCTGCGGCATGACGCCGTCGTCGGCAGCCACCACCAGCACCACGATGTCGGTGAGCTTGGCACCGCGTGCGCGCATCGAGGTGAACGCCGAATGGCCGGGAGTATCCAGGAAGGTGATCGAGCCCTTCTCGGTTGCAACGTTGTAGGCACCAATGTGCTGGGTAATGCCGCCGGCTTCGCCGGTGGCAACCTTGGTGCGACGGATGTAGTCGAGCAGTGAAGTCTTGCCGTGGTCCACGTGGCCCATGATGGTGACCACCGGCGGACGGACAGTGCCATCGCCTTCGGGCACTGCAGCCTGCGCCTCGAGCGCCTGTTCGGCCTCGTCGTCGCTGGTCTTGGTGGCCGTGTGTCCGAGTTCCTCGACGACCAATACGGCGGTGTCGTGATCAATGACTTCGTTCATGGTGGTCATCATGCCCATCTTGAACAGCGCGCGGACCACGTCGCTACCCTTCATCGCCAGCTTGTTGGCCAGCTCGGACACGACGATGTTGTCGCCGATGAAGACTTCGCGCTGGATCGGTGCGGTCGGGCGGGAGAATCCATGCTGGCCCGAAGACGTGCGCGACTGTTCGGCCGTGCGCACCTTGGGCTTCTTGCGCACGCCAGCGGAGCTGCGGCGGGCGCGCTCGTCGGCGGTAAGGTGCAGCTGGCCGGTGACGAATACCGGTGCAGCACCATCTTCTCCCTCATTGTCGACCATCGCGTGCGAGCCGCGGGCCTTGTGCTTGGGCGCATCTTTCTTGGCAGCGGCAGCAGACTTGCCAGGCGTGGATTTGCCAGGCGCCGGGAAGCGGTTTTCGGGACGGGCAGCGGGCGGGCGGGCGGCGGCGGGCGGACGGGTGGTGTCCCGGCGTGCCTCGGCAGCGGCTTCGGCGGCCGGAACCACGACCACGGCAGCAGCAGCGGCGGCGGCTTCCTGCGCTGCGCGTTCGGCGCGCACGGCCTCTTCGGCTTCGCGGCGCGCGATCTCCACCATCTTGCGCTTGCGGTCGCCTTCATCGAGCGCGTCGAGCTCCGCCTGCTGGCGGGCCTTGGCTTCGGCCAGCTTGCGCAGCACTTCCTCGTGCTCGGTGGTGGCCGGCGGTGCTTCGACCTGGTCACGCTTGAGGTAGGTGCGCTTCTGGCGCACCTCCACGTTCACCGTGGTCTTGGCCTTGCCGGCGCTGACCGTCAGCTCTTCCACCTTGCGGCGCTTGAGCGTGATCTGCTTGGGCGCGGCGCCCTCTTCGGCAGGCTTTTCATCCTTGCCGTGGGTACGGCGCAGGAATCCGAGCAGCTTCATCTTCTCGGTGCTGCTGACCACCTGATCGGGGCCGCAGAAAGTCATGCCTGCGCCGGCAAGCTGCTCAAGCAGCTTTTCCGGGGGCATGCCCAGCATTTTGGCCAGCGATCCTACGGTGACTTCGGACATGGGGGTTTGATTCCTTAGCGTTCGGCGCGCGTCGCGCCCAGGGGGTACAGCAAATCGGACGTCAGGACATGGTCATTGGAACCAGTGCTGCCGGGCGGCCATGATCAGCTTCGCGGCGTGTTCGGCATCCATGCCTTCGATATCGAGGATTTCATCAACTGCCAGCTCGCCCAGGTCATCGCGGCTGACCACGCCGCGCGACGCCAGGATGTAGGCGGTGTGTTCATCCATGCCGTCGAGTGCAAGCAGCTCCGCGGAGGGCTTGTGCTCCTCCATGTTTTCTTCGGCAGCCAGGGCTTCGTTGAGCAGTGCATCGCGGGCACGAGCGCGCAGTTCCTCGACGATGTCCTCGTCGAAGCCCTCCACAGCCAGCAATTCCGCGGCCGGCACGTAGGCGATTTCCTCGACCGTGCTGAAGCCCTCGGTGACCAGGATGCCGGCGATTTCCTCGTCGACTTCCAACTTGTCCATGAACAACTGGCGCGACGAAGCCTGCTCGCCCTCGCTCTTGGCGGTGACCTGGTCCTGGGTCATCACATTGAGCTGCCAGCCGGTCAGGCGGCTGGCGAGGCGCACGTTCTGGCCGCCCTTGCCGATTGCCTGGGCCAGTTTGTCTTCGGCCACGGCCAGGTCCATCGAGTGCTTTTCTTCATCAACGATGATCGACTGCACTTCGGCCGGCGCCATCGCGTTGATGACGAACTGGGCCGGGTTGTCATTCCACAACACAATGTCGATGCGCTCGCCATTGAGCTCGTTCGACACCGCCTGCACACGAGATCCGCGCATGCCGATGCAGGCACCGATAGGATCGGTGCGGCTGTCGTGGGCAAGCACGGCAATCTTGGCGCGATCACCCGGATCGCGGGCGCAGCCCTTGATCTCGACCAGACCCTGGCCGACTTCCGGCACTTCAAGCTTGAACAACTCCATCATGAATTCCGGAGCGTTGCGCGACACGAACAACTGAGGGCCACGCACTTCACGGCGTACTTCGTAGAGGTAGCCTCGCACGCGATCTCCGGTGCGTACGGTCTCGCGCGGGATCGAGCGGTCGCGGCCAATGAACGCTTCGGCGTTGGATCCAAGGTCCATATAGATGTTGCCGCGCTCGACGCGCTTGACGATGCCGGTTACCAGTTCGCCGACCCGATCCTTGTAAGCGTCCA
>JBKJMY010000328.1:0-3543 GCA_046596115.1 Arenimonas sp. | reverse complement strand
TTGTCAGTCGTGGCGGACACGGCACGCGTCGGCACCCAGACGCCGGTCGGCTTGGGCGCGCCGGGCTTCACCGCTTCCAGGAAGCTCACCCGCACGCCCATGTCGGGCACGATGCGCGTGTCCTTCGACTCGAGCTGGATGCGCACCTTCACCGTTGCCTTGCTGCGATCGGCCGTGGGGATGATGGCGATCACCGCGCCCGGGATCTTCCAGTCCGGATAGGCGTTGAGCACCGCTTCGACTGGCATCTTCGGCTGCACGCGGCCGATATAGGCTTCGTTGACGTCCACCTGCACCTCGAGCGAATCCATGTCCACCAGGGTGCCGATGCCGGTGCGGATCGAGCCGC
Organism: Arenimonas sp.; assembly: GCA_046596115.1. Lineage (GTDB taxonomy): Bacteria > Pseudomonadota > Gammaproteobacteria > Xanthomonadales > Xanthomonadaceae > Arenimonas. The sequence goes on along the minus strand of JBKJMY010000328.1, from coordinate 3,194 downwards.
CGCCACCGGAGATGGGCGAGATCATTTCACCTGGCTGCGCGGCCTTGGTGACGATGACGCCGGAGAAGGGTGCGCGGATCACCGTGTTATCCAGGCCCAGCGCGGCGATCGCCAATTGATCCTGCGACACGGTCACCGCACGACGCAGCGACACCAGGCGCGCGGCGCGGGAGTCGCGGTCCGCAGTTGCGGCATCCAGTGCCGAGCGGGCGATCAACTGTTGCGCGGCCAACTCGCGTTGGCGCTTGAGGGTGCGCTCGGCAAGGGTCAGTTGCGCCTGCGCCTCGGCCAGCTGCGACTGCGACGATGCCACCTGCGATTGCGCGAGATCGCGCTGCGCAATGGCATCGGCAGGCTCCAGCGTCGCCAGGATCTCGCCTTCGGTGACCCGCTGGCCTTCTTCGATCTTCACCTCGAGCACCTTGCCGGTGATCTTCGATGACACCGTGGCAATCCGCCGCGCGGTGACGAAGCCACTGGCGTCGAGCACGCTGGTCGGGCCGCCTTCCGCAGCCGAGCGTGCGACTGCGGTTTCAACCTCGACTGGCCGCATCGAGAGGATCACCATGGAAATGACCACCAGCAACACCAGCCCGCCGACCACCCAGGGCCAACGCTTGCGCTTCTTCACGCCCGGACGGCGATCGATGCGAAGTTCCTTGAGCAGATCGGCAGAAGAAGCCATGTCGGATGGGTCGCAGTTCGGGGGATGGTCCGAAGTGTGGGGGCTGGCAGGGTGCGCCACAACCTGCCAGAAGTCAGGAAGCGCCGGGCCTGCACGCGCTCTTCACAAGCCGTGGCAATATCTCCACAAGCCGCACGCGATCAGCGATAGCGCGTGCGCAGGAACTCGAACGCCGCGCGCAAACCCTGCGCTTCGCCACCCGCCGGGCGGCCGGGACGTTCACTGTCGTTCCAGGCGTAGCAATCCAGATGCAGCCAGGGCTGACCCTCGGGCACGAAGCGCTCCAGGTACAGCGCGGCAATCACCGCGCCGGCCATGCGCGATGGGCTGCCGTTGCTCAGGTCGGCGACATTGCTCTTCAGGTAGCTCAGGTAGGGCCGCCATAGCGGCATCCGCCAGACACGGTCGCGCACGCGCTCGCCAGCGCCGAGGAATTGGGCCGCGACGGTTTCGTCATTGGCAAACAGCGCCGGCACGTCCGGGCCGAGCGCAACCCGCGCCGCACCGGTGAGTGTGGCGAAATCCAGCAGCACGTCGGGCTTGCCTTCGGATGCGTAGCAAAGCGCATCGCACAGCACCAGGCGGCCTTCGGCATCGGTGTTGTCCACCTCAACGCTCAGCCCCTTGCGGGTGATGATCACCTCGCCCGGGCGGTACGCATTGGCGGCGACCGCGTTCTCCACCGCCGGGATCAGCAACTGCAAGTGCACCGGCAACTTCATCACCATCACCAGTTGCGCCAGCGCCAGCGCATGCGCGGCGCCGCCCATGTCCTTCTTCATCCAGCGCATGCCGTCGGCAGTCTTGATGTCCAGGCCGCCAGTATCAAAGCACACGCCCTTGCCGACGATGGCAACGCGCGGATGCCGTGGCTCGCCCCAGGTCAGCTCGATCAGGCGCGGTGCGCGATGACTGGCGCGACCGACGGCGTGGATGGTCGGGAAGTTTTCGGCCAGCAACGCGTCGCCGACGATCGCCCGGCAGGTGCCGCCATGCGCCTTGGCCACGACTTCGACTGCGGCCTGGAGTTGTTCCGGGCCCATGTGTTCGGTCGGCGTGTTGACCAGGTTGCGGACCAATTCGATCGCGACCAACTGTGCCTGCGCCGTCGCGTCGCCACCGCCAGCAAGCACCAGCCTGGCCGGCACCCGCGTCGGCTTCACGTAACGATCAAAGCGATACGCCCCCAGTCCCCAACCCAACTGCAACAGCGCCGCATCCGGGCGCAGCAACGAATCATCCGCCAGCCGATACACGCCCGCGGGCAACAGCGCCGGCAAGTGCGCGAGCGCAAACGGATCGGCCACGTCGGCGATCGCGGCCAGCAGGCAGCGCGGCCGGCCATCGGCGCCGGGCAGCAGCAACAGGCTGCCTGCAGTGGGCACGAAGGCGTTGGCGTCGACCCAGGTGAGCGTGGTCGAGGCTTGCGCCGACCGCCAGTCGTTCCAACTCGCGCGATCAACTACGTGGATGGCGATGGCATCGACTGCCTCGGGGGCGTTCTCAGTGATGAAACACGCAGGCAGGGTCATGCACTTTCCTTGAGTTCCGGATGTCGGCTGTCCAGCCAGTCGGCCAGGCCACCGAGCGTGGTGAAGCTCAGGTCCGGTGCCGGCAAGTCGGCCGGCCAGGTATCGTCGCGACGGTTGATCCAGCAGGTGCGCATGCCTGCGCGTGCGGCGCCGACGACGTCAAGCAGGACATCGTCGCCGATGTGCAGCACTTCGCCGGGAGCGACGCCAAGTCGTTCGCAGGTATGGTGGAAGATTGGCGCATCGGGTTTGGCATGGCCAACGCCGCGCGCGGTGATGCACAGCACGAAACGGTCGGCGATGCCGATCGCGTTGAGGTCGGCATTGCCATTGGTCAGCGCCGCCACCGGCCAGCGCGCGGCAAGCCGATCCAGCGCCTGCAACGCGTCGGGATAGAACGCGATCCGGTTGCGCGCTGCATAAAACGCGTCGAACGCGTCCTGCACGTGGGCTTCGTCATCGCCTGATGTGCGCAGGGCATGCGCCAGCGACAGCAGCCGCTGCTGGGTGAAGTCGTGGGCCAGGTGCGGGTGCAGGCCGGCGATTTCCTCGCGCAGTTCGCGCATGCGTGCGACCGGATACAGGGCGGCGGTGCGCGGGCAGCGCTCGCTGAGGAATTCGTGCAGGGCCTGCTCCGCCTGCTCGATCACTGGCCAGATCGGCCACAGCGTGTCGTCGAGGTCGAGGCTGAGGGCTTTTGGCGCGATATCCACTCCGCGATTTTACCCCGTGGGAGCCGCCAGCAACTGTGGGAGCGGCTTCAGCCGCGATTTCTAAGTGGGAGCGGCTTCAGCCGCGATTTCCTTTCAAGTCCCTATCGCGGCTGAAGCCGCTCCCACAATGCCGCTCCCACAGGAGTGGGCCCTGGCTACTCGATGACGCGCGCCCAGCCGTTCCAGCGCTCCACGCGCTCGGCGACGATTTTCAGGCTGGCCAGCATGGGCACGGCCAGCAGCAATCCGGCGATTCCCCACAGG
>JBKJMY010000301.1:0-2548 GCA_046596115.1 Arenimonas sp. | reverse complement strand
CGCGCAAGTTGCTACGTAGCGGCGCGCGCAAGTTGCTACGTAGCGGCGCGCGCCAGTTGCTACGTAGCAACTCGCGCTACGAAGCGAGGCGCGCCAGTTCGTACGAAGCGACTTGCTCTACGCAGCGACGCGCGGATCAGTCGCGCATGCGCGGGTCGAGCAGTGCGCGCAGCCAGTCGACGGCCGTGTTGATCAGCACGATCAATGCGCCAAGCACGAGCACCACGCCGAGCACCAGCGTGTAGTCGCGGTTGAGTGCGCCCTGCACGAAATAACGGCCGATGCCGGGGATGCCGAAGACCTGCTCGACAATCGCCGAGCCGCTGACCACATTGATCAGCGCCGGCGACAGCCAGGCCGCGATCGGCAGCAGTGCGGGACGCAGTGCGTGGCTGAACAGCAGGCGCGCGGCTGACAGGCCGCGTCCGCGCGCGGCCTGCATGTAGTCGGCGCCGAGTACCTCGACCAGGCTGGCGCGCATCAGGCGCGCGCAATAGGCCAGGTTGGGCAGCGCCAGCGCAATCACCGGCAGCACCATGCTGCGCCAGCTGCCATCCCAACCGCCAGCGGGCAGCCAGTGCAGAGTCACCGCAAACAGCAGGATCAGCAGGGGTGCGACCACGAATTTTGGCATCGCCAGGCCAAGGCTGGCACCGATCATCAGCAGGCGGTCCCACCAGCTGCCCGCGCGCAGCGCCGCAGCCGTGCCCAGCGCGAGTCCGCCGAGCAAAGCCAGGGCCAGCGCGAGCACACCGTTCATGGCCGACACTGGCAGGCTCTGCGCGATCAGTTCGCTGACGCGATAGTCGGGATACTGGAACGAGGGGCCGAGGTCGCCGCGCAGCACATCGCCGATCCAGCGCCCGTACTGGGTGATCAGCGGCTGGTCGAAGTGGTACTGCGCGGCCAGTTGCGCCTGCACTTCGGGCGGCGCGGCCTTTTCGGTGTCGAACGGACCGCCCGGTGCGGCACGCAACAGAAAAAAGCACAGCGTGGCCAGCAGCCACAGGCTGAGCAGCGCTTCGAGTGCCCGCAACGCGAAGGTCTTCACTGTGACAGCGCCGACGTGGGCGCGAGTACACGCGTCGCCGGCGACGTGGCCACCGCGGGAAGCGTCGGGGAGAGCGTCGTGGCCAGCGTCGGGGCGGGCATCGTGGCCAGCGCCGTGGCGGGCGGCGCGGCCAGCGAGAGGAAGCGGCTGGCGTGGTGGTCCAGCGCATTGGCCTCGAAGCCATGCACCTGCGGCGCGACCAGGTGATGCGAGGCGTAGAAATAGATCGGCACGATCGCGTGGTCGCGGAGCAGGCGCTGCTCGGCCTGGTGCAGCGCGGTGGCGCGTGCTCCCGGCGTCGGCGCGCGGTCCGCCGCATGCAGCAGTGCATCGAAGACCGGATCGGACAGGCCGCTCCAGTTGGTCTGCGTGCCGGTTTCGAAGTTGGCCAGGAAATTTAGCGGATCATCAACGTCGGCGATCCAGCCGCCGCGGAAAGCCTGGGTGATCACGCCGCGCTGGCGATTGCCGACGAAGACTTTCCATTCCTCGTTGCGCAGGGTCACCTGTGCGCCGAGCACGTCGCGCCACATCGAGGCCACCGCAAGGTTCAGCCGGCGATGCGGAGTGGAGGTGTTGTAGCGCAATTCCAGTTGCAGCGGATTGGCTGCCGAGTAGCCCGACATCGCGACAAGGCGGCGCGCGAGAAGCTCGCGGCGACGCTGGGTCCAGGACGCCCAGGGCAGGCTCGCCGGTGCGTAGTCGGAGATGCCGGGTGGCACCACGCCGAACGCCGGCGTCTCGCCCAGGCCGGTGATGAAACGCGTGAGTTTGTCGCGGTCGATCGCCAGTGACAGTGCTTCGCGCAACAAGGGCGCATCACGCAGTGGCGGTTTGCGCAGGTTGAGCCCGATCCACATCGTGCCAAGATAGGGACTGATGCGCAGCTGGGTGCCGAAGCGCTGGCGCAACTGCGGCAGCGGCTGCGGCGGTATCGTCTCGCTGATGTCCAGGCCGCCGGCCTCGAAGCGCTGCAGTTCGCTGGCCGCGTCCTCGGTCACGTGGTAGCGCACGCGGGCAATCGGTGCGGACTCGCGGAAATGCGCGTTGCGCACAAGCTCGATCCGGTTCTGCGGTTGCCAGGCCGCCAGCGTGTAGGCGCCGTTGCCGACCAGGTTGCCGGGCCGGGTGTGCTGCGCGCCGTGTGCGCGCACTGCGGGCAGGTACACCGGGTAGGCAATCGGCAGCAACAGCAGTTGCGGCAGCGCCGCGCTGCGGCGGAGCTGGAACACGACCGTGCGCGGGTCGGGAGCCAGGATTCCAAGTCGCCCGGCTGGCGCGCGGCTGGCCTGGATATCGCTGGCGTTCTGCACGGCATCGAAGTGCACCGCGAACGGCGCGGCCGTTGTCGGTGCAAATGCGCGGCGAAAGCTGGCGACAATCTGTCCGGCATCAAGCGCCTCGCCATTGGACCAGCGCAATCCGGCACGCAGGTGGAAGGTCCAGGTGCGGCCATCGTCGGAAACGTCCCAGCGCTCGGCCATGCCCGGGATGATC
>JBKJMY010000297.1:0-5426 GCA_046596115.1 Arenimonas sp. | reverse complement strand
GATGGCGTATTGAGCCAGAGCGATGCGCAGGCGGCCACGCTGTGGACCTTGCGCGAGGGCATCACCGAAAGCCTGGCGCCATGGCGCCCGTACAAGAACGACATCTCCGTGCGTGTCTCCGCGGTGCCCGCCTTCCTGCACGATATGCAAACCTTGTTGGCCGGGGAATATCCGCATTTCGACGTGGTGTGGTTCGGCCACATCGGCGACGGCAACCTGCATATCAATGTGCTCAAGCCCGCCGACATGGACGACGCGGAATTCATCGCGCAGTGCGATCGGGTGACCAAGCTGTTGGGCGAAACGCTGCAGCGGCACGGCGGCAGTATCTCAGCCGAACATGGCATCGGCCTGGTCAAGAAGCCGTATCTCGCCAGCACCCGCAGCGCTGTCGAGATCGCGTTGATGCGAAGCGTGCGCAGGGCATTCGATCCGCTGGGGATCATGAATCCGGGCAAGCTCTTCGATCCGGCGTGATTGAACGAGCAGCAAGGGCAGCGGAGATGCGCGCGATCCACTACGCCCCCGACGGGCTTGTCTCAACGGTCGAGTGCCACGGCCAGATCGCCGGTCTGCTTGCCTTACCCGGTCTTATCGCGGCACTACAGAGCGCGACCTGATGTGGCGAATGCAGGCAATCGTTCTGGTCTTGAGGGCCCTGCGCGGTGGCATTACGCCTGTCTTGATGTGCGGTTACATGCCACGTCGTGTTATTCGCTCTCGGTGCCGGATGCCGGCAAACGCGCGGGCTGCGTGGAACGCAACTGGCCCTGGTTTACAACGTTTTCAAGTACTCGACAAGATCAAGTTGCTGCTTTGCATCCAGGTCGAGATGGCGCACCGAGTTGTAATGGGCAACCACGTCCACCAGCGATGCGGCGCTGCCATCATGGAAATACGGGGCATGCTGCTGCAGGCCGCGTAGCGGCGTCGTCCGGTAGGCGCGATTGGCCGTGCGCGCTGCGTAGGCGCCGTCCATGCCGGTTTCGGCCGGCTGATGCAGGACGCCTGCGTTGTTGTCAGTCCCGCTGCCGCCGGTGTGGCAGCCCTGGCAGTTGCGCACGAACTGGACGCGGCCACGCTGGGCCGCCAACGGGTCGTAACTTCCTGTTCGCGCCAGCGGTGTGTCCAGGCTCTTCTGGTAGGCCAACAGCGCCGGTGTGGCAGCCCTGGCAGTCGCGCACGAACTGGACGCGACCACGCTGGGCCGCCACCGGGTCGTAACTTCCTGTTCGCGGCAGCGGTGCGTCCAGGCTCTTCTGGTAGGCCAACAGCGCCGCTAGCCTGGGCGTGACAAGGTCGGGATTGTTGACGATATTGATGCCCAGGCGCGGGTCGGAGAAGTTGCCCTGGCCGCCCATCTGGGTCACGGCAACGTAGGCGTTCCAGTAGGAAATGGGCCCTTCGGCCGTGTAGGTTTCGTTCTTCACGTGTGCCAAGCCGTAGATCGGCGGCAACTGCAGGGGCGTGCTTTTCCCGTCGATATTGAACCTGGGGTCGTACTTGCCCGGCCCCCAGCTCTTGTAGATGGCCTTTTGTCCGTCGCTGAGGGCAGGCGAGAGAGCGATGATGGCGCCAACATTCAACTCACTGTTCTGGTGGCCGTCCAAACGATGGCCGATGCCGGGGGCGAGTGAATTGTCGACGGTCGAGTGACACAGGGCGCAGGTCACTCCGAGTTTTATGATGTGGTTGTTTGCGTCAACTGTTGCGCGCAGCCCGACCACCGCGTTCAGGCGCAACAGCGCAACTGTAGTCGATGGACTGCTGAGGTCAACCTGGCCCAGGATGCCTGGCGGCAGCACATCGGCATCCACCTTCAGGCCAACAGCGAGTGCGGTGAGCGGATCGACGGCAGACTCGACAACGCGGTGCATCTTGAGCTGATCGGTCCACAAGCGTTCATCGCCATACGTCTCGAATCGGAATATCTGTTTTCCCAAAGCGATCTGCGTCGGACGGGACTTGGTTGTGGCATCCGACTTGACTTGCGCCTCTGCATCGACGGTAAAGGTGCGCACGCCAAGATACAGCAGGGTCCCCACGGCTGCGGCGAGTGCAGTGAGCCGGGCCGCCTTGGGAAGCCAGATGCTTGCTCCACGTTGTTCGGTGCGCATGTCGACTCCTGGGGTTGTTTCGTGCGAGCAGATTGGAATCGACTTCGACATCGGTCAACGCAGGTATGTGTAAAGCTGAGGACAGCGACGGTTCGCCCCGCAATCCTGTGCGGGCAGTCCCAGATGGCTTCGTTGGGGGCTTTACACATGAAGTTATTGCGTTTCGCCAAGCGCTCGATATGCTGTGTGCATCGCTCCCGTGCATCGCTCCCGTGCATCGCTGCCTTGGCGGGTGAATTCAGCTCCCTATCCCGATCGCGGAGAGAAGCCATGGCGCACGGGTTGCTTCACCTGGGTGGCACGCAGCAACGAATGCTTCGGCAACTGTTGATGTCGCCGGGCGGCTGTACGGTCGAAGACCTGTGCTTGCGACTGAGGGTGACCCACAATGCAGTTCGCCAACACCTCACGGCGCTGTCCAGCAGCCAATTCGTCGAACGCGTTGAAAGCATTGCAACCGGCGGCCGACCGCAGATGCGCTACGCCATCACGCTGGCTGGACGCGAGTTGTTTCCAAGGAATTACGGCGCGATCGCGGGAGCCCTCTTGCTTCGGTTGGAGTCGCAGCTGGGCAAGGACGCCGTGTCCGACCTGCTTGTGGATCTGGGCGTTTCCGTGGCTGCTGCGCAGGTGCCATTGCCTCCGACCGACAATGACGAAAGCATGGTCAGGGCGCTGGCGGAACGACTCGACAGCCTGGGTTACGAGGCCGTGCCGGCCCGCAGCGGTGGCGAGTGGCAGGTCGAGGCGTTCAATTGCGTTTTCCACGCCCTCGCCAAGCAGAATCCACAAGTCTGCAAATTCGATCTCGCCTACCTGGAAGCAGTGAGCGGGCGAAAGGTTGCGCTCACTGCCTGCATGCTCCATGGCGAGCACTCATGCAGGTTTCGCATCAAGCCGGCATGACCACGCAGGCACCGATACGAAAGCTTTAGACATAGGGATATTCCGTGTTGTTGGGGGACTGCGTAGGGTCCGTCCTGCGCCGCGCAGGCCGCGGTCAATCCAAGCCACGGAGATATCCCATGAAATCGTTCGCACTATCCCTTGCCGTCCTCGCCGCCTTGGCACTCAGCCCCAATACCCAGGCGCATGAGGGCCACGATCATGCCGCCAGCAGCGCAGCCCCCAGTTCCGCAACGATCAGCGTCAAGCAGGCCGCAACCCGGGCAGTCATGCGTGACCTGTGGGTCGAGCACGTGTTCTGGATCCGCAATTACGTCACCGCCAGCGCAGCCGCCGACCAGGGCAGGAAGAAGGTCGCAACCGACCAGGTCATCGCCAATGCCACCGCGATCTCCGGTGCCATCGCCAGCTACTACGGCAAGCCGGCCGGTGACCAGATGCTGACACTGCTCGCAGGTCATTGGGGCGCAGTGAAGGACTACTCCGACGCGACTTTCAGCCACAACGCCAAGGGTCAACAGGAAGCAGCCAGCAACCTGCTCGGCAATGCCAAGGCGATTGCCGCGTTCCTGTCCAAGGCCAACCCGAACCTCCCTGAAGCCACCCTGGTGGGATTGCTGTCTGCGCATGGCGCCCACCACATCGCCCAGATCCAGCAGATATCGACCGGCGACTACGCGGGTGAGGCCAAGACATGGGGCGCGATGCGCACCCACATGTTCGTGATCGCCGACGCGCTGGCCGATGCCATCGCCAAGCAGTTTCCCGCCAAGTTCTGATTCTTCTGGCCACGGGGCGACGGCTTCCGCCGTCGCCTGGGAGCGCAGGCCGCTTGCGCAGTCCATAAGCCGCTGAAGCGTGCGGACGAGAAGTCTATCCACGGGCGATCTGTCAGAATGGCGACAGTCCATCTGGAGCGCACGCGATGTCGCATTGGCTGATCGTTGTCCTGCTGATCGCCTGGCCTATCTACATGGTGGTGCTGGGCGTCTGGGTCATCCTGCAACGTCGGGAACCGGTCGCCACGCTGGGCTGGATCATGGCACTAGCCTTCCTGCCCTATGTCGGATTCCTGATCTACTTTCTGTTCGGGCCGCAGCACATCAATCGGTCCGCGCGCCGCCGCGTGGCCGCGCACAAGTTGATTGGCCAGCGCGGCAGCAGCAAGCTCGGCGCCGACGATGACGCGCTCGATCGCATGGTGCTGACCATGACCGGCTACCCGCCCACGACGGCCAGCAACGTCGAGCTGCTGGTCGATGGTGGTGCTACGTACGACGCGCTGGTAAAGGCGATCGAATCGGCGCAAAAACACATTCACGTCGAGTACTACATCTACGCCGGCGATCGCACCGGGACGCGCATCCGTGATGCCCTGATCGAACGCGCCAAGGCGGGCGTCAAAGTGCGCATGCTGCTGGATGGCGTTGGCACGAGCCTGGCGCGAAAGTTCGTGCTTCCCTTGCATGAGGCGGGCGTGGAACTGGCGTTTTTCCATCCCGTGCGTTGGTGGATGGCCCCATTTGCGCGACCGAAATTGAACATGCGCAGCCATCGAAAGATCGTCATCTGCGATGGCAAGGTTGGCTTCACCGGCGGCATCAACATTACCGATGACGAGAATGAAACGCTCAATCCGCAGGCCTTCCACGACCTGCACATGCGGGTAGAGGGCGATGTCGTGCGCTGGCTCCAGGTGGCCTGGCTGGAGGACTGGAACTATGTCACCGAAAAGCAACTCGATGACGAGAGTCTGTACCCCGAGCCTGCGCCGGGCCCGATCGCCCTGCAGGTGGTGCCGGCCGGCCCCGACAATGACTGGGAGCCGATCCACCGGTTGCAGGTCGAGGCCATCCACCGGGCCGAGCGCAGGGTCTGGCTGGCAACGCCATACTTCGTGCCCAGTCGCGCCGCCCTGTTTGCCCTTGAGGGCGCTGCGATGCGCGGACTTGATGTGCGCATCGTCATACCGAAAAAGAGTGACTCCCACCTGGTCACCGCCGCCGCGCGGTCCTACTTCGACAAGCTTTTCAAGGCCGGCGTTCGCGTTTACGAATACGGCCCGCGGATGCTGCACAGCAAGGCGTTGCTGGTGGATGACGCGACCGCCATCATCGGTACTTCCAACTTCGACACGCGCAGTTTTTCGCTGAATTTCGAAATCGTCATCCTGTTCTGCGACAAAGGTGTCGCCGGAAAACTGGAGCAAAGCCTCACGCAGGACATGGCCTCGGCGGAGGAGGTGACCAAGGATTCGCCGAAGCCAGGGCGGTGGGGGCGCTTCAAGGAAGCCAGCGCGCGGCTCTTCTCGCCGCTGCTTTGAAGGGCGCGACGGTCGCCGGGGGCTTTCCGACGATCGGCCCACCGGTCGCGACGGGTGGGCCGCGCGTTCAGGATGACACT
>JBKJMY010000047.1:0-5549 GCA_046596115.1 Arenimonas sp. | reverse complement strand
GGATTTTCGCCGAACACCACAATCGCCACGTCGGGCTTGGTGTGCCAGGTGCCATCTACGGCCAACTCGGCCTTGCCGCCCGCCGCTTGCGTGGCGGCGCGAATACCCGCCCAGATGGATGTCGCGCCCGGAAAGTCGCTCGGCTTGTTGCCCGTGCCCTGCCAGCTCAGGGTCCAGCCGCCGGCTTGCTTGCCGACATCATCGGCGCCATCACCGGCCACCAGCACGCGTGCATGCGGATCCAGTGGCAACAACTGCCCATGATTCTTGAGCAGCACCAGTGATTCGCGAACGGCTTCGCGCGCCAGCGCGCGGTGCGCGGGGCTGCCGAGCTGTTCAAAGTGTCCGCCGAGCGCGCGCTTGGATGGCGCCCCTGCTTCGAACAGGCCAAGGCGCATCTTCACCCGCAGGATGCGGGTCACCGCGTCATCCAGCCGCGCCATCGGGATCTCGCCCGATTTCACCTGCGCCACCGTATTGGTATAGACCGCGCGCCAGGTATCGGGCGCCATGAACATGTCGAGGCCAGCATTGATGGCCGCAGCGCAGCTGTCATTGCTGCAGCCCGGCACCCGGCCGTGGGCGTTCCAGTCGCCGACGATAAAGCCATCGAAGCCGAGGCGCTCCTTGAGCACGCCGGTCAGCAAGCTTTTGTTGCCATGCATCTTCTCGCCGTTCCAGCTCGAGAACGAGGCCATCACCGTCTGCGTGCCCGCGCGCAGGGCTGCGATGTGGCCGGCACCATGGATATCGCGCAATTCGGCCTCGCTGACGCGGGTGTCGCCGGTGTCCTTGCCTTCGAAGGTGCCGCCATCGCCGATGAAATGCTTGCTCGAGGCCAGCACGTGGGTGGCGTCGAGAAAGCCCGGCTGGCCGACGGTTCCCTGCAGGCCTTGCACCACTTCGGAGGCGTAGCGCGAAACCAACTCGGGGTTTTCCGAATAGCCTTCATACGTGCGGCCCCAACGATCGTCGCGCGGGACAGTCACCGTGGGCGCAAAGGTCCAATCGAAACCGGTGCTGCGCAGCTCGGCCGCGGTGGCCTGTGCGATGCGCTTGATCAGCGCAGGATCATTGGCCGCACCCAGGGCGATGTTGTGCGGAAACAGGGTCGCGCCAACCACGTTGTTGTGCCCGTGCACGGCATCAATGCCCAGCAGCACCGGGATGGCCTTGCCGCCGCCGCTGGTGTCCATCGACGCGTTGTAGAACTTGTCGGCCAGCGCCAGCCACTCGGGGCCAGTGGAGTTGTACTTGCCACCGGGATCGGAATTGCCGCCGGCCAGCACCGAGCCGAGCCGGTACTTGCGCACGTCATCGGGCGTGACGCTGCCGAGGTCGCCTTGCACGATCTGGCCGACTTTCTCTTCCACGGTGAGTGTCTTGAGCAGGGCCTGCACGCGTGCCTCGAGCGCTTCGTTGCGCGGGATCGGCGAATGCAGCTCGGGCCAGAGCGCCGGATGGGCCAACGAGGGCGATTCGGGTGCTGCCACGCTGGCAGGGTCCCGTGCAGCCACGCTGGCAGAGTCCGTTGTAGTCATGCTGGCCGGGGTCGGCGCAGGCGCGGACTGGCAGCCTGGTAACAGCGCGATGGCAACCAACAGCCGGCGGACCAACAGCCGGCCGACCGACAGCGGGTCGACGCGCGCGATCTTTGCGCGGCCAAGCCGCGCGCGTGTCTTGTACGAATGCATGCCACCTCCCAGTTGGCCGGAATGCCGCGAACCCGACCGCGAGTCGGCGCCACCCTGCCGCGGCGATTATTGCGCCGCTGTTGACAGCGTTGTCAATTGTCGTGCTTACTCTGGCTCCGCATGATCCTGGGAGGGGCTGCGCATCGCCATGAGCCCGACACTGGCCCTGGTCGCCGACATCGGCGGCACGCACGCGCGTTTCGCGCCCGCCGATGGCGGCCGTACCGCGCCGTTGTTGATGGACAGCGTGCATCAGCTGCTTGTCGCCGACTTCCCCTCGCTGGTTGCCGCAGCGCAGCACTACCTGGAAAGTGTTTCACCCCATCCCGGCAGTCTTGAGCGGGCGGTGTTCGCCGTGGCCGGTCGCGTGGATGGCGACACCGCCCGCATCACCAACCATCCCTGGCTGATCTCGCGGCCGGACACCGCCCTGGCACTGGGTCTGGACACCGAGTCGGTGCAACTGGTCAATGACTTTACCGCCCAGGCCATGGCGGCAACCCTGCTGTCCGGCGCCGATCTCGCCCTGATCGGCACGGTGCCGTTGCCGCCGATGGGTGGCGAAGAACGCAGCTATGCGGTCATCGGCCCGGGCACAGGCCTTGGCGTGAGTGCGCTGCTGATCCGCGAGGGCCGCGGTTTTCCGCTGGAAACCGAAGGCGGCCACGTCAGCTTCGCAGCATCCAGCGACGAAGAAGCCGCGATCTGGAAGCTGCTCTTCGACGAATTTGGCCGTGTATCCAACGAGCGCCTTCTCAGCGGCCGCGGCCTGTGCAATATCCACCGCGCGCTGCGTCGCATGGCCGGCGAGTCCGACCCGGCGGCAACCGAACCGCGCGACATCACCGCCGGCGCAAACGCGGGTGATCCGACCTGTGTCCGTGCGGTGGAAATTTTCTGCGAAGTCTTCGGCACCATCGCCGGTGACCTGGTCCTGACCCTGGGCAGCTGGGACGGCGTCTTCCTCACCGGCGGGCTGGTGCCCAAACTGCTGCGGCAATTGCAGGGCCCGGCCTTCCGCCGGTGCTTCGAGGCCAAGGGCCGGTTCGCCGATGCGATGGCGCGGGTGCCGGTGCTGGCCGTGATGCATCCGCAGGCAGGCCTGCTGGGCGCTACCGCACTGGCAATGCAGGCCGCGAAAGCCTGACGTCCCAGTCTGCGGGCGCATTCACCATGAGAAGGAAATGCGCGTGCGCGGTATGGCCGTGGCCGCCGCGCACGGGCGCTCAGGCCTATTGGTACATGCGCACGGGCGCTCAGGCCTGCTGGTACATGCGCGCGTACTTGGTGCCAAAGAACAGGATGTAGGCATAGCAGATGATCGGCACGAAGAACGAATGCTGCACGCCGATACGATCAGCCACGGCGCCCTGGATCAGCGGCACGATGGCGCCGCCGACAATCGCCATGCACAGGATGCCCGAGCCTTGGCTGGTCACCGGCCCAAGCTTGTGCAGGGCCATGCTGAAGATGGTCGGGAACATGATCGAGTTGAACAGGCCCACGCCCAGGATCGCCCACATCGCCATCGGGCCATGGCCCAGGATCGCCACCAGCACCAGCAAGATCGCGCAACTTGCGTTGAAGGCAAGGGTTACGCCCGGGCTGACCTTGCGCATCACGGCAAAGCCGATGAAGCGGCCGATCATGGCCATGCCCCAATACCAGGCGACGTATTTGCCGGCCACCGCGGCCGGCAATCCGGCGATGTTCGGCTCGCCCATGTAGCTGACCAGGAAGCTGCCGATCGCCACTTCGCCGCCCACGTACAGGAAGATCGCGATCGCGCCCAGCACCAGGTTGCGATGCGACAACGCCGAGCGCACCGCATGCCCGCCAGGTACCGACGCATCCTCGCTTTCCACGCGCGGAAGCTTGGTCACCGCGAAAACAACGCCGAGCAACAGCAGGGCGCCGGCCAGGATCAGGTAGGGCACCTGCACCGTCGCTGCCTCCGCCGCGCGCTGCGCGGCGATGTCAGTGGCGCTCGCGCCCACTGCGGCGACGCCAACCACGCCGGCCGACAGGATCAGCACGCTGCCCAGGTACGGACCGACGGTGGTGCCCAGTGAATTGAACGCCTGGGTCAGGGTCAGTCGACTCGACGCAGTCTTTGGCGAACCGAGCAGGGTGACGTACGGATTGGCTGCCACCTGCAGGATGGTGATGCCCGCCGCCAGCACGAAGAAGGCAAACAGGAACAGGCCATAGCCGCTGTTGGCGGCCGGATAGAACAGTGCGCAACCGGTTGCGGCAATGGCAAGGCCGGCGACTGCGCCGTATTGATAGCCGATCCGCCGGATCAGTCCGCCTGCCGGAATGGAGACGATGAAATAGGCGCCGAAGAAGCAGAATTGCACCAGCATCGCCTGCAGGTAGCTGAGCGTGTAGATCGCCTTGAGGTGCGGAATCAGCACGTCGTTGAGTGACGTCAGCAAGCCCCACATGAAGAACAACATGGTCACGATGACCAGCGATCGGGTCTGGGTTGCACTGCCCTCGGCCACGGCCGGAGTCGAAGTCCTCGAAGATACCTGTGCCATGCGCGTGCTCCTTGGAACCAGGACGTGGATCCGCGCTGTGATCGCCGCGGGGTGTCGCGCCATGGGCGCGGGCGCCGTGATTCTGGTACAAATGGCGCTGCAATGATAGCGCTGTCATCCTCAGGGCATGCGGCGCTGCAACATACTGGCCAGGGGGTGGCCGTGGCAGCCAGAGTCCGGATCGAAGAGGTGGCGGAAGCCGCAGGCGTGTCCATGAAGACCGTCTCGCGCGTGCTCAACCGCGAGATCAACGTGCGCGAGGCTACCCGCGTGCGGGTGCTGCTGGCGGTCGAAAAGCTCAAGTACGTTCCGCATTTCTCGGCCCGCAGCCTGGCCGGCAACAAGAGCTTCCTGGTCGGGCTGGTGTACAACAATCCGTCGGCCAACTACCTGATGGGCGTGATCGGCGGCGTGCTCGAAGCCTGCGCGATCGAGCAATACAACATGTTGCTGTGTCCCTTGGACATGGACGGGCCGCGGGTGGTGCCGCAGATGGAGGCGATGATCGGGCGCTCGCAGCCCGACGGCCTGGTGCTGACGCCGCCGCTCACCGACAACAGCGCATTACTGCGCCGGCTCGCCGAGCTGGAGATTCCGTATGCCAGCATCTCGCCGCGCAAGCAGGTCAAATGCATCGGCGTGGGCATGGATGAAACCCACGCGGCCTTCGACGTGGTCGCGCACCTGGTATCGCTTGGCCACCGGCGCATCGGCCACATCATCGGCCACCCCGCGCACGGCGCCAGCGATTGGCGGCTGACCGGTTACAAGCAAGGCCTGGAGCGCGCCGGCCTCAAATACGACCCGACGCTTGTCGTGCAGGGCGAGTTCTCGTTCGATTCCGGCGAGCGCGGCGCGGCCAAGTTGCTGGCCTTGCGCAAGCCACCCACGGCGATCTTCGCCGCCAATGACGACATGGCCGCAGGCACCATCCACGCCGCGCTCGAGCGCGGGCTCCATGTGCCGGATGATCTGTCGGTATGCGGGTTCGATGACACGCCGATGTCACGACAAATCTTTCCCTCACTCACCACCGTGCACCAGCCCACACACGACATGGGCCGGCTGGCAACACTGGAATTGCTCGCGTCGATCCAGCGCAAGGACGGTGGGCGGATGTTGCATGTGCCATACACGCTGCAGGTGCGGCAATCCACCGGGCCCGCGCCAAAAGCGCCCTAGCCTCCCGCTTTCCCGACTTGCAGTAAGTTAGCGTATTTGCTAACCTGCCTGCATGTCGTTCCGGATCGAGTACTTCCACCAGCGAGTCCTCGATCAGATCGAGTCGTGGCCTGTGGATGTCCTCGCGGAC
>JBKJMY010000002.1:0-3183 GCA_046596115.1 Arenimonas sp. | reverse complement strand
GATCCACGTCCAGGCCGCGCGCAGCGACGTCGGTGTCGATCAGGATGTCGATCTTGCCGTCCTTCAACTGCGCGATGGTGCGCTCGCGCTGCGCCTGCTGCACGTCGCCGTTGATGGCGGCGGCGGAGAAACCACGCGCCTGAAGCTTCTGCGCCAGTTCGTCCGTGGCCAGCTTGGTGCGCGCAAACACGATCATCGCGTCGAAGGGCTCGGCTTCGAGGATGCGGGTGAGCGCGTCGAGCTTGTGCAGGCCGCTGACCTGCCAGAAACGCTGGCGGATATTGTCGGCGGTACGGGTCTTGGCCTCGATCGCGATTTCCTGCGGATTGCGCAGGTAGGTCTGGGCGATGCGCCGGATCGGCGACGGCATGGTGGCGGAAAACAGCGCGACCTGGCGGTTCTCGGGCGTGCGCTTGAGCACCGACTCGACGTCGTCGATGAATCCCATGCGCAGCATTTCATCACCTTCGTCGAGCACCAGCGTCTTCAGCGACGACAGGTCGAGCGTGGTCTTGTCGAGATGGTCGATCACGCGACCCGGGGTACCCACCACCACATGCACGCCGCGACGCAGGGCCTGCAGCTGCGGGCCATAGCTCTGGCCGCCGTAGATCGGCAGGACCTGGAAGCCGGGCAAGTGTTTGGCATAGCGCTGGAACGCTTCGGCCACCTGGATCGCCAGTTCGCGCGTCGGCGCCAGCACCAGCACCTGCGGCTTGCGCAGGTTGAGGTCCAGGCCGCTCAGCAGCGGCAGCGCAAACGCTGCGGTCTTGCCGGTGCCGGTCTGCGCCTGGCCGATCAGGTCCTGGCCGGACTGCAGCAGTGGAATGCACGCGGCCTGGATCGGCGTCGGCTGCTCGTAGCCGAGTTCATCCAGGCTCTTGAGCAGGTGCTCGGACAAGCCGAGGTCGCGGAAGGTGAGGGTGGGCGCATCTGCGGCCGTTGGGGACGTCATGGGATTCTCGCGGCGTCGCGCGCTTGCGCGGGACGCATGTCAGGAGGCGTATTCTAACGCCTGGCCCGCGACGGCAGCCGGATCGGCACTGGCGCGGATGGATGTGGCACGACACCGGGGCATCGCATGGTTTACCTGTGGACCAAAAGCTTCCATCTTCTTTTCGTGATGGCCTGGGTGGCCACCGTGTTCTACCTGCCGCGCATCCTGGTCAACCTGGCAGAGTCCGCGGAAGCGGGTGAGCCGGAGTCAGTGCGTACGCGCCTGCTGCTGATGGGCCGCAGGTTGTACAAATTTGGCCATGCGATGTTTGCGGTGGCCGTCGTGCTGGGTTTGCTGCTCTGGTTTGGCTACCGCGTTTCGCCGTCATGGCCCAATGTCGCAGGTGGCATGGGCTGGCTGCACGCAAAACTTGGCCTGGTGCTGGTGATGCTGGGCTACTACATCTGGTGCGGGCGCCGATTGAAATCGATTGCGTCGGGTGCTGTTGCGGGATCATCGAAAGCCATGCGCCTGTGGAACGAATTGCCGGTGTTCGTGTTGCTCGCCATCATCTACCTGGCGCTGGCCAAACCCTTCTGACCAGCAGCGCAGCCCCGATTGCCAGTGGAATGGGCAAGGCCACGCCCGCCGCGACAACCCACATCGGGTGCTGGATCGTCTGTGCATTGACGATCACGCCAACCACCGCGATCGCACCAATCGCGCTTGCGCAGGTGATGCGATAGCGTTCGGCCAGCCGCGCCGCAAGGCCACCACCGATGAAGGCTCCGAGGCACCAGCCCAGTACGACCAACGCCAGCGCCGACGCCGGCATGCCGGCGATAAAAGCGTTGACCTGCGCCGGATCGCGCAGGTCCAGTCCCGGTGGCGGTGGATAGACAACGAAGGCATCGATCGCCTCCACAATCGTCACCACGATGCCGAAAGCGAAGAACCCGGAAACCAGCGCGAACAAGGTACGCAGCATCAGCGTGACGCCCGGCCGCAGTTAACGGCCGGGAGCCTGGTCCTTACAATCCGCGCGGCGGGCGCGGGCTGTTGACTGCGCGACGCTCGCGGCGGTCGGCGGCCGGATGCGGCTTGCCGGCGTGCGCATGCGCGTGGGTCGGCGTGGCGTGCTGGCGGCGCGGGCTGGACGGCGGACGCTGGCCGGCCGGGCGACCGCGCGAGGGTGCGTCATTGCCCATGCGGATGCCGCGGGTCGGCGCATAGCCCTCGATCGTGCGCATCTCGATGTCGGCCTTGAGCACGCGATGGATCGCACGCAGCAAGTTGCCTTCCTCGGGCGCAACGAGCGAGATCGCCTCACCGGTGCGGCCGTTGCGGCCAGTGCGGCCGATGCGGTGCACGTAATCCTCAGCGACCATCGGCAGGTCGAAGTTGATCACCAGCGGCAACTGCGGGATGTCCAGGCCGCGTGCAGCCACGTCGGTGGCGACCAGCACGCGCGCCTTGCCCGACTTGAATTCGGCCAAGGCCTTCAGGCGCTGGGCTTGGCTCTTGTTGCCATGGATGGCAACCGAGCTGATACCGGACTTCTCGAGCTGCTCGGAAAGACGGTTGCAGCCGTGCTTGGTCTTGCCGAACACCAGTACCTGTTCCTGCCAGCGCTGGCTGAGGATGTCGATGAGCAGATCACGCTTGCGCGCGGAATCCACCGGATGTGCAAGGTGGCTGACCAGGGCGACAACGGTATTGCGCGCCTCGACCTGCACTTCTTTGGGCGAGCGCATGAACTCGAGCGCCAGCTTCTTGAGCGAGTCTTCGAAGGTGGCCGAGAACAGCAGCGTCTGGCGCTTGGATGGCAGGCGGTTGAGGATGCGCTTGATCGCGGGCAGGAAACCCATGTCGAGCATGCGGTCGGCTTCGTCCAGCACCAGGATCTCGACGTCGCCCAGGCGGGCGGTGCCGCGTTCGATGTGGTCGATCAGGCGACCCGGGGTCGCCACCAGGATATCGATGCCGCGACGCATCGCGTCGAGCTGCGGGTTCATGCCGGCGCCGCCATAGATGACGGTGGACTGCAGCTTGGCGTGCTTGCCGTAGGTGCGCAGGCTGTCGTGCACCTGCACGGCGAGCTCGCGGGTAGGGGTGAGCACCAGGGCGCGGATCTTGCGCGGGCCCACGGCCGGTGTTTCGGCCAGGCGGTGGATCAGCGGCAGCGCGAACGCAGCAGTCTTGCCGGTACCGGTCTGGGCGCCGCCGAGCACGTCGTTGCCGGCCAG
>JBKJMY010000294.1:0-3108 GCA_046596115.1 Arenimonas sp. | reverse complement strand
CGGCCATGTCTGCTTCGGTCAGCGGGGAGTGGTCGTCCTTGTGCAGGACCGCGAAGTCGCGCGCGTAAACCTGCAGGATCGCCGTGCCTGCATCACGCGCCAGCGCGAGCACCGGTTCCAGCCACTGGTTCACCCGCGCGCCTGCAACAGTTCGCGCACGATGAACATCCCGGCAAGCGAGCGTCCCTCGGAGCAATCTTCGCGCAGCACCAGCTCGTGCAGTGCGTCCAGCCGCCACGGTAGAACCTCGAGCTCCTCGGGTTCGTCGCCGGGCAGGCGCTCGGGATACAAATCCTCAGCCAGCACCAGCTGGATTTCGTGGGTCATGTAGCCGGGCGCCAGGGTGATCGAGCGCAGGTGGGTGAGCTTGCTTGCTCCGAACCCGGTCTCTTCCTTCAGCTCGCGGTTGGCGGCATCGAGCACGGTTTCCCCGGCATCCATGCGGCCCTTGGGCAAGCCGAGCTCGTAGCGGTGCACGCCGGCAGCGTACTCGCGGATCAACAGGATGATTCCCGGCTCCGGAATGGCTGCGATCATCACCGCGCCATGGCCGCGGCTGGTCAGGCGCTCGTACTTGCGCCGCTCACCATTGGAGAATTCCAGGTCGATGGTCTCGCGGCGGTAGCCATCGCTGTCGACAAGTTGCCGGCCATGGATGATGGGCAAGTCAGGCATGCGGGCGGCCCCGGTCACGCTCGGGCTGCGGCACGCGCGCATGGACACAGGGGCGTCGGGTCGGGATCATGGACGGATGGAAACACGCGACATCGATGCGGCCATGCTAGCAGAGGCCAGACTGGCAGACGCCCGCCAGCTCCGATCCAGGGACCTTGGCGTACTCTGGCACCCCTGCACGCAGATGGCCGAGCATCCCGACACCCTGCCCCTGCTGCCGATCCGACGCGGCCGCGGCGCCTGGCTCGAGGGAGTGGATGGCCGGCACTACCTGGATGCCGTGAGCTCCTGGTGGACCAACCTGTTTGGCCATGGCGAACCGCGCATCGCCGCCGCGATTGCCGCGCAGGCGGCCGAACTCGAGCATGTGATCTTTGCCGGATTCACCCACGAACCCGCCGTGCGCCTGGCCGAGTCACTGCTCCGCCTTGCCCCGCCCGGCCTTGCGCGGGTGTTTTATGCCGACAATGGCTCGGCGGCGATCGAGATCGCGCTGAAGATGAGCTTCCACAGCTTCCTCAATCGCGGCCAGCCGGCACGGACCCGCTTCATCGCGCTGAGCAATGGCTACCACGGCGAAACACTGGGCGCCCTGTCCATGGGCGACATCCCGCTGTACCGCCGAACCTATGCACCGCTGCTGCTGACGCCCTTGTTCGCGCCTTCGCCCGATGCCTGGAATGCCGCGCCCGGCGAATCCCCGCGCGACTGCGCGCTGCGCCGGGCTGGCGAACTCGAAGCGATCTTTGCGGCGCATCCCGATGAAATCTGCGCCCTGGTGCTGGAGCCGCTGGTGCAATGCGCGGGCGGCATGCGCATGCACCATCCAGCCTACCTGCAGCGCGCCCGCGAAATATGCAGCACCCATGGCGCGCACCTGATTGCCGACGAGATCGCGGTCGGCTTCGGCCGCACCGGCACGCTGTTCGCCTGCGAGCAAGCCGGCATCACGCCCGACCTGATGTGTCTGTCCAAGGGCCTGACCGGCGGATTCCTGCCGATGTCCGCGGTGCTGACCACTGCCGACATCTACAACGCATTTCTTGACGACAGCCGCGAGCGCGCCTTCCTGCATTCGCACAGCTACACCGGCAATCCACTGGGTTGTGCGGCGGCGTTGGCGAGCCTGCAGATTTTCCAGAGCGAGCCGGTGCTGGAGCGCAATCGCGCCACGGCGGCGAGGATGGGGGAGCTGGCGGCGCCATTTGCCGAGCACGTGCACGTGGGCGAAGTCAGACAGACGGGAATGATTTTGGCGATCGAATTGGTCACCGACAAGGCCAGCCGCCGTCCATTCGAGGACGCGTCGCAGCGCGGGCTGCGCGCATACCGTCGTGCGCTGGAACTGGGTGTTGTGCTGCGCCCGCTGGGCCAAGTGCTGTACTGGATGCCGCCGTATTGCATCGATGATGCATCGCTGCTGCAACTTGCGTCGGCCACGTCCGCCGCCATCGACGCGGCCTGCGCCTGATGCGCGCAGTCCGGCAATTCATCAATGCACCGCTGCAGGTCGGCGGCAGCGTGGCGCTGACCGACGCCGCGGCGCAGCACCTGGTCCGGGTGCTGCGCCTGGGTCCCGGCGATGCGGTCGTGCTGTTCAACGGCGACGGCCATGACTACGCCGCGCGCCTGTTGGCTGCCGGCAAGCGTGGTGGCGAAGCTGAAGTGCTGGAGCGCATCGCAGCCCGCGCCGAGTCGCCACTGCGGATCACCCTGGTCCAGGCCTTGGCGCGCGGCGAGAAGATGGACCATGTATTGCAAAAGGCAGTTGAGCTTGGCGTGCATGCCTTCGTGCCGGTCGTGACCGAGCGCACCGAGGTCCGACTTGATGCCGATCGCGCCGACCGCCGCATGCAGCACTGGCGTGGCGTGCTGGCCAGTGCCTGCGAGCAGTGCGGGCGTGCCCGCCTGCCCGCGTTGTCCGAGCCGCGCGCGCTGGCGGACTTCGCGTCGGCGCAGGCGGCCGCGGGCGCTACCGGAGTGGCCACCGATGGCGATCTGGCGACGGCCAATATGCGGCGCCTCTATCTGGACCCTGGCGCGAGCGACAGCGTCGGCACGCTCGCGCTCGCGGCGGAAGCTTCGGTCGTGCTGGTGATCGGTCCGGAAGGTGGCCTGTCGGAGCGTGACATCGCCATCCTGCGCGTGGCCCGCTTTAACGGGCTGCGCCTGGGCCCGCGCATCCTGCGGACCGAAACGGCGGGACTTGCGGCGATCGCTGCGATCAATGCCCTGTATGGCGACTGGCGCTGAACTGCGGGCTCAGGCGGCCTGCGCGAGTGCCTGCTGGATCAGGGCCTCGAGTCCGGCCAGGTCTGGAACCACCGCGGCATCGTCGTTGAGCATGACGCGGGCGTAGATGCCCTCGGGCAACGCAGCACCACCGGATGCTTCGGACAGCGCCCGGCGCGAGACCGTCACCAGGCGCGGGAA
>JBKJMY010000235.1:0-3203 GCA_046596115.1 Arenimonas sp. | reverse complement strand
GTGCTCGGCCGCCAGGCGCGGCACGGGCAGTGTCAGGATATTGCGCAACATGCCGCCGCGTGTCTCGAACAGCAGCGCAGCGCGTTCATTGGTATTGGTCATCGTTGCGAAGGCTTTCCACTCGATGCTGCGATTGTTCGGGCTCGCCTGGCGGGACAGCACCGCGGCACCGGCGCCGTCACCGAACAGGCAGGCGCTGACCAGGACGCCGGGATCATTGTCCAGGTACATCGCCGCGCTGCTGACCTCCACGCAGATCGACAGCACGTGCTGGCAGCTTCCAGACGCCAGCAGCGCGTCGGCCATCCGCCAGTTCGGCAGCGCGGCCGCGCAGCCTTGCCCGACCAGGTCGAAGGCCAGCACATTGGCGCGCAGCCCGAGCAACTCGATCACGTAACTGCTCAGCCCGGGGCACAGGTAGCCGGTGCAGGTACTCACTACCACCGCATCGATCTCCTGCGCGGCCAGGCCGGCGTGCGCCAGGGCAGCCTCGCCTGACCGGGCGGCAAGTGCAGGTGCGTTGGCCAGGAAGCGGGCATGCAGTGTGTCGGGATCGATCTGGAATGCTTCGTCCATTGCGGCCAAGGCGAGGTGGCGGGTCTCGATGCCGTTGTCCCTGCTCAGCACCGCGTCGGCAATCATGTGTGAACGTCGGTCCAGCTTCTGGAACCAGTCGGATGTCTTGAAGCCTTCCCAGCAATCGGACTTGGAATAGCGCTGCGACGGATTGGCTGTTCCCAGTCCGGTGACGAACATTCGAACTCCTTCGCCCAGGCGACGCTTGCGGGCGTTTGTGGCAAGATTGGATCTTATGGATGACCCTGCCTACCGGCAGATTGACAGGAGCTCCGGATGAGCCAGGACAGCGAACAGCAGGTCTGCGAAATCATCGCCAAGCATTGCCCACCGGGCGCGCCGACGATCCTTCCGTCGTTCACTCTAACGGACATCGGCATCGACTCGCTGAACGCCATGGAAATACTTTTCGACATCGAAGATCATTTCAAGATCGAGCTTCCCGACCGCGATCCGGCCTTCGACAGCGATTCGGTGCAAGGCCTGGTCAATGCAGTCAACGACGCCCTGGCCGCCAAGGCAAGTGCGGCGCAAGCGCCGAGCGGACAAGCTGACGAGCTGACGAGCTGACGAACTGACAAGCTGATTAGGAGACAGGCGAATGGCACGGCGTGTCGTGATCACCGGCATGGGCGCGATCAGCGCGCTCGGCCTGGGTGCCGATCCGCTGTGGCGCGGCATGGTGGCCGGGCGCAGCGGCATCGTGCCGTTACTCTCGCCCGACCCGGCAGTCGGGGTCCGCATGAAGGTTGGCGCCGTGGTCCCCGGGTTCGATCCGTCGATTCACTTCGACAGGAGCCGATTGCTGTTGCTGGATCGCGTGTCGCAATTCGCGCTGGTCGCAGCGCGCGAAGCCGTGGCCCAGGCTGGAATCGATTTTCGTCAAGACGGCGCCGGGGCGCGCAGCTGCGTCGTGGTCGGGACGGGCGTTGGCGGCGAGACCTCGCGTGATGAGCAATCGCGCCGGATCTATCGCGAGAACGCCGAGCGTGCGCATCCGATGACCATCGTGCGGACCATGCCCAATGCCCCTGCCAGCCACCTCAGCATGGAGTTCGGCCTGACTGGTCCGACCTTCGCGGTCTCCAGCGCCTGCGCATCGTCCAATCACGCGCTCGCGCAGGCTGCGCTGATGATCCGCCATGGCCTGGCCGACCATGCGTTGGCGGGCGGTACCGAAGCCTGCTTCAGTTTCGGCGCCATCCGCGCCTGGGAGGCGATGCGTGTGGTATCCGATGACACGTGCCGTCCTTTTTGCGCGCAGCGGCGTGGCCTGGTGCTTGGCGAGGGCGCGGCCATCTTCGTGCTGGAATCACTTGAGCATGCGCAGGCGCGCGGTGCGACGATTCTCGCCGAGCTTGCCGGTTTTGGCATGAACGCAGATGCCACCGATATCGTTGCCCCTTCCGCCGATGGCGCTGCGCAAGCGATGCAACTGGCCCTGGCTGACGCCGGGCTGCAAGCCTCACAAGTGGGATACATCAACGCCCACGGCACCGGCACCGCGGCCAATGACCCGACCGAGACGCGGGCGATCCGCCAGGCTTTCGGCGCGCATGCCGATCGCCTGGCGGTGTCGTCGACCAAGGCCGTGCACGGGCATGCGCTTGGCGCAGCGGGAGCGCTGGAACTGGTCGCCGCCATCGGTGCCCTGACCACCGGCACGCTGCCGCCGACTGCGAACTTCCTCGATTCCGATGCCGAATGCGATCTCGATTACCTGCCCAACGCGGCCCGTGCATGCCCGGTTGAGGCGGTGCTTTCGAATTCATTCGCCTTCGGTGGGCTGAACGCCGTGCTGGCATTGACCTCGATGGACGCCGCCAGGGAAGCCGTGGCCTGAGCGGCCGATTCGTGATCGCCTGAGGCGGCTGGAGAATCCGGGGCGACCGGCCCAGCCCCGAGCCAATCACGATGGCCCTGAGCTCATTGCCGGAATCCCGCTTAAATGCGCAATTTCAGGATGTGGCCTGTTGACCGCGGATTCATGCAGGCAGTCTATATTTCGACCACAGGCCGCACCCTGCTGCCCACGAATGGATCGAAATCATGAAACGTCACTTGTTCTGGCTGGCAACCGCCCTGGCAACTTTTTCAGTGAGCATGGCTTCGGCGCACCCGTCCGATGGTTCGCAAGGGTATGCAGGCGGTTATGGACAACAGCGCATGGTGCGGTGCGAGTCCACGGCGTCGCGCAGGGTCTTCTGCCCTGCTGACACGATGGGCCGTGTGAGGATTTCACGGCAGCTTTCCAACACCACTTGCATCCAGGGCCGAAACTGGACTTTCAACTCGCGTGGCGTCTACGTCAGCCAGGGCTGCCGTGCCGTCTTCGCGGTCGGGCGCCCGCGTGGCTATTCCGATCCAAATTCGGTGGTGTCGCACACCCACTATCAGGATGGTAATGGCCAGATCATTCACTGCGAATCAACGGCGAACGGCCGTAATTACTGCGGCGATTCACACAGCCGCTATTCGATGAGCGGCAATCGCGACCCGGACTGCATCGAAGGCCAGACCTGGGGTCGCGATTCCCGCGGCCTGTGGGTGAGCGGTGATTGCGATGCGCAGTTCAGCGTTTCACCGTATGGCGGTGCTGGCGGAAATGCCTATGACAATGGCTATGG
>JBKJMY010000073.1:0-6768 GCA_046596115.1 Arenimonas sp. | reverse complement strand
GTGAAATCGCTGCGCGAGTGATCGGCCACCGACAGTTCAATCACAACGCAAGGAGACTGACCATGCACATTCCCGCAACCTGCCTGCTGGCCATCGCGCTGGTCACGCCGGCTGCTGCCGCCGACAACGCCGTCGTACGGCACCCGCTTCCAAACGGCAGCAAATTCCCGATCTCTTCAGCCATTGAAGTTCCTGCCGGCAAGACCACGGTTTACCTCAGCGGCACCGTGCCCAAGCTTGCTGACCCCGCCGCCGCTGCGGGCACCGTGGCCGCCTATGGCGACACGCGCACGCAGACGATCTCGGTGCTCACCTCGATCCAGGACCAGCTCAAGGCCCTGGGCCTGGGCATGGGCGACGTGATCAAGATGCAGGTCTTCCTGGTCGGCGACCCGGCGAAGGACGGCAAACTGGATTTCGCCGGGATGATGCAGGGCTATACGCAGTTCTTCGGCACCGAGCAGCAACCTGCCCTACCCGTGCGCTCTGCGATGCAGGTTGCCGCTCTGGCCAATCCCGGCTTCCTGGTAGAAATCGAGGTAGTCGCGGTTCGCCCCTGAGGTTCGCGAAGCGTGGAGGCGGCGGTCCCGCCTTCCAGCAGGTAGCTTCAGGCAGTCTCACCCGCAAGCAGGCGTCCGGTGTCGGCCGCGTCCAGCGGGTGCGACAGCAGGAATCCCTGCAGCCAGTCACAACCCAGTTCCAGCAAGAGTTGGCGCTGGGTCGCCGTTTCGACGCCCTCCGCCACCACCGACATGCCCAGGTTGCGCGCCAGCGCGATGATGGTGCGCACCACCGGCGCCACCTCGCCGCCGGCCCGCGGCGCCTCGTCGATCTCCCGCACGAAGCTGCGGTCGATCTTGAGCGTGGTGATCGGCAGCCGGTGCAGGTAGCTCAGTGAGCTGTAACCGGTACCGAAATCGTCGATGGCGATGCCGACGCCGATGTTGCGCAATTCATACAGGTTGGCCGAGGTGGTCTGCACGCTCTGCAACAACAGGCTCTCGGTGATCTCCAGTTCGAGCGCGGCCGGGTCCAGCGACGAATCACGCAGCGCGTTGCGAACCGTATCCACCCAGTCCGCGCGCTTGAATTGCACGGCCGAGACATTCACCGACATCCGCAGGTCACGATGGCCCGCGCGCCGCCACGCCGCCGCCTGCGCGCAGGCGCGGCGCAGCACCCATTCGCCGATCGGCACGATCAGGCCGCTCTCCTCGGCCAGCGGCACGAACCGGTCGGGCGGGATGTTGCCAAGCGCAGGGTGGTTCCAGCGCAACAGCGCTTCCACTCCGGCAATGCGGCCGAGCCCATCCATCTGCGGCTGGTAATGCAAATCGAGTTCGCCCTCGCCCAAGGCGCGGCGCAGGTCGTTTTCCAGGTCCAGCCGCTCGCGCGCGAGTTCGTTCATTTCCGCGGAGAACCACTGTACGTTATCGCGGCCGATGTCCTTGGCGCGGTACATGGCGACATCGGCATTGGCCATCAGCGTGCCGGCATCGGCACCGTCATCCGGGAACAGGCTCATGCCCATGGATGCGGTGACATACAAGTCGCGCTCACCCACCCGAAACGGTGCCCGCATCGCCCCGATCAGGTCGCTGCCAACCCGCATTGCGTCGGCAGTGTCGGAAATCTCGTCGAGCACGACGGTGAATTCGTCACCGCCCAGGCGTGCCAGCGTGTCGCTGCCACGGATACGGCCGTCCAGGCGCGCCGCAACCAGGCGCAGCAGGGCGTCACCTGCCGCGTGTCCCAGCGTGTCATTGATGTGCTTGAAGCGATCCAGGTCCATGTACAGGACGGCCACCCGGGTCCCGCGCCGGGACGCCTGTAACAGGGCGTGCCCGAGCCGGTCCTGGAACAACAGGCGGTTGGGCAGGCCAGTGAGCGCATCGTGCTGGGCCTGGTAGGACAACTGGTCGGTCAGTGCGCGGTGCTCGATCGCTACCGTGGCCAATCGGCAGGCCGAGGCAAGCAGCTCATGGTCGGCCGTGCGCGCGCCGCGGCCTGCGGGGCCGAACAGGCTCAGCGTGCCCAGCACGCCACCGGCGGCCGACACGATCGGCGACGACAGGCTGGAACCGACCGCGTTGTGCGTCGCCCATTCAGCGACATGCCGCCAGTCGGGATCACCGGCGACATTGGTGGACGATACCGGCGTGGCGGATTCCGCGGCACGGCCAAAACTGCCGTGACCGACCGTCGCAGGAAGTCCCTCGAGTGCCGCCAATGCGTCACGCGACAAATTGTTGCCGAAGGCCGAACGAATCGTTCCGTCCTGCACCAGCAGTACGCAGGCGCGCAGTCCGGACCGCTGGTTCTCCAGCATCTGCGCAACCGAGGCCAGGATCGTTCCCAGAGGCTGGTTCTGCGCGACTTGTTCGAGCACAGCGCCACGCTCACGCTCGAGCAGTTGGGTGAGCTTGCGTCTGGTGATGTCGAGCGCAGCGCCGCGCATGCCAAGCAGCTTGCCGTGCTTGTCCAGCAGCACTTCACCCTGGTCAAGGATGGTGCGCTGACTGCCGTCCGGACGAAGGACGCGTACTTCATGCTCAAAGGGACGATGGTCGTCCCTGGCCGCTTCGATGATTGCGCGGGCATGGTGCCGATCGCCGGGATGCAGGCGCGCAAGGAAATCGGCATAACTGGGCTGGTGTTGTTTCGGATCCAGGCCGTAGATCCGGCACAACTCATTCGACCAGCTGAGTGCGCCGGTGGCAGCCTCCCAATTCCAGCTGCCGACGTGGGCGATGCGCTGCGCTTCTTCGAGCCGTGACTCGCTCTGCAGCAGCGCCGCTTCGGCCAGTTTGTGGCCGCTGAAGTCCACCACCGTGCCCTGGAACACTTCCGGCTCGCCGGCCTCGCCACGGATCAGGCTGACCGTTTCCATGCCCCACATCTCGCCGCCATCCTTGCGCCGGAAGCGCATGACCAGGCTGTTCACGCCTCCCTCTGCGCGCAGTATCTCGACGTATCGGGCGCGGTCACCCGCGTCGAAGTACAGGTCGGCGGCCTTGGTGGCCAAGGCATCTGCTTGCGAGTCGAAGCCAAGCATCCGCGCGAAGGCATCGTTGCATTGCAGGATCCGGCCGTCGGCCGTGGAGCGGAACACGCCGGCAAGGTTCTGTTCGAACAGCAGGCGGAACCGGGTTTCCGAGGCGATGATCGCCTGCTCCGCCTGCTTGCGCGCAATCGCTGCTGCAACCTGGCCGGAAACAAACTCGAGCAAGCCCTGATCGCGCGCGGCATAACGCACGTCGCCTGCATAGGTCTGCACCACCAGCGCCCCGATGGTCTGGCCCTGCCACTGCAGCGGCACGCCAAGCCAATCCAGCGACGGCGTACCGACGATGATTTCCTCGATATGCGCGCCCTCGCTTGGCGTTTCCGGCGTGAACAGCAACGACTTGCCAGACTTCACGACGCGACCGGCCAGCGTGCCATCGTCAAGCGCCTGAGGCGGCGGCGCGGGATCATACTGGTCCACGTAATACGGGAAGCTGATCTCATCGCGCACCGTGTCGTACAGTGCGACAAAGAAATTTTCCGCGGGAAGCAACCCGCCAATGATCTCGTGGATCCGGCTGAACAGTTCCGGCAGGCTGGGAGCCGTATGCGCGGCATCGGAAATGCGCAGCACGGCCGCGTTGGTGCGCTCGTCGAGCTTGCGTTGGGTGATGTCCTGCACCACGTAGGAAAAACGCGGCCGCCCGCTGGGCCCGGTTCCAATCCAGGCGAGTGTCACCGCCCACCATTCCTGCTCTTCCGGTTCCTGGCTGGACTGTTCGAACTGCACAGGCCGCCGCGTATGCATCGCTTCCAGGTAACGATCCAGCCAGACGCCGCGATTGGGTCCGGGCAGGCCGAGCTCGCTGATGCGCTTGCCCTGCGCCTGGGTCGGGGTCATGCCAATCCAATCGGCGGCCGCGGGATTCACCGCGACAAGAAGCATGTCCTGGTCTTCGGTCAGCTCGGTGACGCCCATCTGGAAGGTGGCGTGGTCGAAGAAGGAACGCAGCGCCGCGTTTCCGAGCGCAATTGCATCGCCGTCGCCGCGCTCGGGCACGTCGCTGTCAAGAGACCGCTCGGGTTTGGACGGGCTGTCGGCAGGCATTGGAATCTCGTCAGGACTGTCTGCGCGGCACCGGTACCGCCGTGGCGAGTCTATCCCAGCGCCGGGCGCGGGCGCGGGCTGCGCGGCTGGGCGCATGCGCAGAGTGAGACGCAGTTTGGAATTTCACGCAATCCCGGCCCAGGGCCACAGTGCGGCATCCGATGCCGGTCGGGCAAGGGCGGCGCTCAATCACCAAGCAGATAGAGGATGTACACGTCCGATTGCAGCGCAACCGTGCCCTTTTCCAGGACAATTTCGCTGCGCACCGCGCCCGGTGCCAGCAACGCGACCGAGCTGATGTCGCGCCCCACCGGAATCCTGGCGATCTGCTCAGCGGTGAGGATGGTGCTGGACTCGACACTGCGCACGTCGATCGCGTTGATGTAGGAGCCAGCACTGAGGGCCATCGGCGTGGTGGAAATCGTTTGCGCTACGGTGACTCGCCGTCCGATACCCGCTGCGAGGACGTCAGCGGTCTTGCGCGCATCGGAAATTGCGTCCACCAGCAACTTGCGGCGGACCTCGTGCTCGGACGAGGATTCGAACCCAGCGGTGGACACTTGCACCTGCTTGCCCGAGGGCGCGGCGGCCACGAATGCCTTCACGTCGGCGAGCGAGTGGAACTTGAAGCTCAGGCTGCGCGCATACCGGTTGCCGCGGAAGACCTGCTTCTGCGCCGCCTGGTCGTAGTCTTGCTCCGGCGAGATCCGGAAGTCGCCGACCCGGATGGCCGCGTCATCCAATCCTTGCTTGCGCGCCTGTGCAAGGATGCCGCGCGTCAGCGCTTCGACCAGCGCCTGGGACTTCGATAGATCCATGCCCGTGTCAGCGACTTCCACCTGCACGGGGAAGATGTCCGGGATGATCTCGATCCT
Organism: Arenimonas sp.; assembly: GCA_046596115.1. Taxonomy (GTDB): domain Bacteria; phylum Pseudomonadota; class Gammaproteobacteria; order Xanthomonadales; family Xanthomonadaceae; genus Arenimonas. The sequence goes on along the minus strand of JBKJMY010000073.1, from coordinate 1,779 downwards.
CGCCGACCCATGCACGGCAAGGAACGGCGTACCACCGACGCTTTGCGCAATTGCAGGGGATGCGGCCAACAGCAGGGCAGCGAACAGCAGTGGGGTCTTCATTGGTTCAGCCTTCGTTGGAAGGTAAGCGCATCGATTCCGAAATTGCCGCGGCTTGTGTTCACAGGCCGCTGGCAGCCTGGGCGACCGCGCGGAACAGCGCGCGGCCCTTGTTCATCGTCTCGTCCCACTCGGCCTGCGGATCGGAATCGTGCACGATGCCTGCGCCGGCCTGCACGTACAGGCGGCCGTCCTGGATGACGGCGGTACGGATCGCGATGGCGGTGTCCACATCGCCCCACCATCCCAGATAGCCCACCGCGCCCGAGTAGATGTTGCGCCGTACCGGCTCCAGCTCGCGGATGACTTCGAGTGCGCGAATCTTTGGTGCGCCGCTGACTGTGCCGGCCGGAAACGTGGCCTTGAGCACGTCGGAGAAAGTCGCATCGGGCCGCAAGCGTCCCCGCACTTCCGACACGATGTGCATAACATGCGAGTAGCGTTCGATCTCGAAGCGCTCGGGAACAATGACGCTGCCCGGCTCGGCCACGCGGCCGACATCGTTACGGCCCAGGTCGATCAGCATCAGGTGCTCGGCGCGCTCCTTGGGGTCGGCAAGCAGCTCGGCTTCCAGTGCTGCATCCTCGGCCGGCGTGGCACCGCGCGGGCGGGTGCCGGCGATCGGACGCACTGTGACCTCGCCGTCCTGCACGCGCACCAGGATCTCTGGCGAACTGCCGACCACCTGGGTGCCGTCGAGGTCGAGGAAATACATGTACGGCGACGGATTGAGCGCGCGCAACGCGCGATAAACATCCACCGGCCGGGCCCGGAATGGCACGCTCATGCGCTGGCTGAGCACGACCTGAAACACGTCGCCGGCGCGGATATATTCCTTCACCCGCTCGACCGCTGCGATGAATCCTTGCTTGGTGAAGCCGGAGACGAAGTCTGCCTCGTCGAGCAGCGACGGGTCGAGCACATCCGGATAGCTGCGGCCGGAATGGCGCAGCCGGTACACCAGCTCATCGAGCCGGCGCAGCGCCCGTGCATGCGCCTGCGGCTCGGAGGGGTTGGCGTGCACCACCAGATACAGGCGACCCTTGAGGTTGTCGAACACGGCAAGCTCTTCCGACAACATCAGGAAGGCGTCCGGCGTTCCAAGCTCGTCTTTCTTGTGCGTGCCATCGGGCATGGCACCGGCCAGCCGCGGCTCGATGTAGCCGATCGACTCGAAGCCGAAGTAGCCGACCAGGCCGCCCGTGAAGGCCGGCAGGCCGGGCACGCGCGGAACCTTGTGCGCAGAGCGCAGCGCGTCTACTTCGGCCAGCGGATCGGCGACCTCGCGCGAGGACACCAGCTCGCCGTGCTTGCGCGTCTCCAGAATGTTGCCGCGGAAGGTGTAAGTCAGCTTCGCCGGCAGGCCGATGATCGAGTAGCGGCCCCAGGTCTCGCCGCCCTCGACCGATTCGAACAGGTAGGTATGCGGGCCGTCGGCAAGCTTGAGGTAGACCGACAGCGGCGTGTCGAGGTCGGACAGCACCTCGCGCACCATCGGGATGCGGGTGTGGCCGTCGGCGGCGAGCCGGCGGAATTCGTCGGCGGAAATGGGTTCGGCAGGCATTCGTGTCAATCCGGGCGCGCGAGCGGCAAGTATAGTGTGGCAGCGGCCTGTGGGAGCGCCTTGTGGGAGCGGCTTCAGCCGCGATTGAAATGGCGGCTAAAGCCGCTCCCACAGGC
>JBKJMY010000081.1:0-10130 GCA_046596115.1 Arenimonas sp. | reverse complement strand
TCGGCCACGCCGATGATCACGCTGGTGCCCCAGCCCTTGTGGCAGCACTCCAGCGCCTGCCGCATCACTTTGGTATTGCCAATGCATTCGAAGCTGTAGTCGGCGCCGCCCTTGGTCAATGACACCAAATGCGCGACCAGGTCGCCGCCAACATCGGACGGATTGACGAAGTGGGTCATGCCGAACTGCCGCGCCATCGCCTCGCGCTTGGGATTGAGGTCCACGCCCACGATCATCCCGGCGCCTGCCATGCGCGCACCCTGGATCACGTTCAGGCCGATGCCACCGAGGCCGAACACCACCACGCTCGCGCCAGGCTCGACCTTGGCCGTGAACAGCACCGCGCCGATGCCGGTGGTGACGCCGCAACCGATATAGCAGGCCTTCTCGAACGGCGCGTCATCGCGGATTTTCGCCAGCGCAATTTCCGGCAAGACCGTATGGTTTGAAAATGTACTGCAGCCCATGTAATGCAACAGCCGCTCACCGTTCAGCGAAAAGCGCGAGCTGCCATCCGGCATCAGGCCCTGGCCCTGGGTCGCGCGGATCGCCTGGCACAGGTTGGTCTTGGGATTGAGGCAGTACTCGCACTCGCGGCATTCGGGCGTGTACAGCGGGATCACGTGGTCGCCGGGTTTGAGCGAGCTCACGCCGGGGCCGACCTCGAGCACCACGCCCGCGCCTTCGTGGCCGAGGATGGTCGGGAACAGTCCTTCGGGATCGGCGCCACTCAGCGTGTAGGCGTCGGTATGGCAGACGCCGGTGGCCTTGATCTCCACCAGCACTTCGCCGGCGCGTGGACCATCGAGGTCCACGGTTTCGATCGAGAGCGGGGCTCCTGCCTTGAAGGCGACGGCGGCGCGGGTTTGCATGGTGGAGGCTTCCGGAGGGCGCGTCCTACTTTAGCAAGTCGGCGCCGATCAATTGCAGCAGCTTCACTGTATCCACGGGCTTGGCGACGTGATGATCGAAGCCGGCCAATTGGGCCCTCGCCCTGTCCTTGTCGGTGCCAAAGCCGGTCAGGGCGATCAACATCGGCGCGGGCGCACCACCGATCTCCCGCAGTCGGGTCGCCACCTCATAGCCGTTCATTCCGGGCATGGCAATGTCGCAGATCACGACGTCGGGTCGGTCATCGGCAAACTGTTGCAGCCCTTCCTCGCCACTGGTGGCCACGTCCACCCGGTGCCCGGCTGCCTCCAGGCACAGGGCGAGCATCTGGCCCGCATCGACATTGTCGTCAATGACCAGGATGTGCTGCGCCTGGCCGGTCGCGACAGGCTGGTTCGCAGCCACCAGCCGGATCGCTGGCCCGACGACCAGCGGCAGCCTGACCAGGAATTCGCTGCCCTTGCCGACGCCTTCGCTGCGCGCCTCGATGCTGCCCCCATGTGCCGTGACCAGGCGTTGCACCACGGTCAGCCCGATGCCCAGGCCCGTGCCCCGTCCGGCCCCGATGACACCCGGAGACTGGTCGCCCTGGGTGAACAGCTGGAAGATCAAAGGCAGGATGTCGTTGGCGATGCCAACGCCTGCGTCGCGCACGCGCAGTTCGAGTTGCGTGTCGACGACATCGGCAAGGACCTGGATGGTCGAACCGGTCGGTGAATACTTGGACGCATTGTGCAGGAGGTTGCCGACGATCTGCCCCAGGCGGACGGGGTCGCCGTCGACATACCGTGGCAGCGACGGCAACTCGAGGGTGAGCTGCTGATTGCGCGCCTGGAACAGCGCCTGGGAAGCCTGGACTGCATGATTCACGAAGTCGTCGACCGATGTAACTTCGCGTTGCAGCCGGATCTTGCCCTGGGTGAGCCGGGCCGCATCGAGCAACTCGTCCACCAAGCGGGTCAGGTGGCGGAGCTGGCGATCAATCACCCCGGCGACGGTGCCGATCCTGGGGTCGCCGGGTGGCAGCTGCGTCAACAAGTCAGCCGCGCTGCGCAACGGCGCCAAGGGGTTGCGCAGTTCATGCGCCAGCGTGGCCAGGAATTCCTCCTGCCGCTTGCGCTCCCGTTCCGCCACCTCGCGCGATTCGTCCGCGGCGAGCGATGCCAGCACCAGGTGGGCATTGGCCTCGCGCATTTCCGCCAGGCGCGCCAGTTCCGACGCCGCCGTCCGATTTTCGGTGTCGTCAGTGCCAGATTCGGTTGCGCCTGGCCCGGTCATGCCGGTCCGAGTGAGATGGCCGGACGCGGGAATTGACTCGGGCTCCCGGTGAGCAGTCCATCGAACCCGGTCCAGGCCTCCCCGATCGCCAATCCTTCATCAGTCACCTTGTACATGCGCAGCGCGTGGCTATGACTGCGATTGCGCACTTTCACCACAGCCAGGACCCGTTTGAGTTTGCCGGCAAGTTCGACATAGCGCTGGACGACGATTGCATCGGTCAGGAAGGCCGCGCCGTAGGGGCTGAATCGCAGGTCGGTGTAGCGATCCTCCAATTCGGAGACCAGCACCACCGTGACGCCCATGCTGGTCAAAACCGCGACCATTCGGTGCATCACCTCCCGGAAATCCTCGCGGAACGAGGGAGACAACGCCAGTTCGAACCCGGAGAACGAGTCGATCACCACGCGCGTCGCGCCGGTCTCGCGCACGGCTTCGGAGAGGGAATGCAAGGTTTCGTCGACCGACAGGTCCAGTGCGCGCGTGTCTATCACCCGCACCTTGCCCTGAGTCACCAGCGCGTCGAGGCGTGGATTTCTTGCGCTTTCGAAGGCCAGCACTACCCCTGCCTCGCCCTGCCTGGCACCTTCGGCGAGGAATTCGCTGGCAAGGATGGTCTTGCCTGCGCCGGACGGTCCCGAGACCAAGAGCGAAAAGCCGGCAGGAAGTCCGCCGCCAAGCATCTCGTCAAGGATTGGATTGCCCATGGACAGCAACGGGCGCGGACCGCCGTCACCGGAGTTGGTGCGGATGCCCAGGGTCCGCGGGAAGATTTCCAGGCCGGCGTTGGTGATCCGGAACGTGTGCAAGCCGGTGAGCTGGGACTGGCCGCGCATCTTGGTGATCTGCACCTTGCGCACACTCGAATCGCGCTGCACAACCTGCGACAGCCACAGGATGCCGTCGGCGATGGTGAACACCGGATTGGCCTCGCCGTCGGGCGACATGTATTCGCCGATCAGGAAGGTCGTCGCCTGCCAGCTGGTGAGGAACATGCCCAGTCGTTGCACGAATTCCTGCAGTGCCGGGACGCCGGTGTGCTGGTTCTGCGCCGCGTGCGCCACGGAGCGGAACGAATCTACGAAGACGAAGCTGGGCTCGAACTCCTCGACTTCCCGCATGATGCGCGCCAGCACCAGCTCGAAATTGCCGTCGCGCACCTCGTCGCCCAGGTTGACGTAGCGCACGTCGCCATCCAGCGCCCGGGTGTCGAAGAACGTGTATTGCTGCTGGTAGCGCAGCATCTTCAGGGTCGGCTCGCCAAGCACCGTGAAGAAGATCGCGCGCTTCCCCGGCCCTGCCAGCGCGAACATCATCTGGTGGGCGAGCGTGGTCTTTCCGGTTCCTGGCGCGCCGGCGATCAGGTTGAAGGACAGTTCCGGCAATCCCCCGCCCAGTAGCGCGTCGAGTCCGGGGACGCCTGTGTACAGGAGGGGCAGGTTGAACTTTTCCGTCATTGCGGGATCTCCGTGGGGGCGCGAATCGCGGCAAGGTCATCCCAGGCCGAATGCATGACGCGACGCGTGATCGGCTCGCCCACCAGCGACGCGAGCAGGGAAGTGAAGGCGCCGAGCAAGGCGATACCGGCCGCCCGCCCGGCATCGGGCTTGCGCTCCCGCAGTTGTCGCTGCAGGTCGGCAATTGCCAAGTCGTAGCTGCGCTCGGACAGGATCGGGGAACGCTCCAGATCGGCCGCCGCCAGGTGCAGGCTCCTGTTGTAGAGCGCGTGCACGGCTTGTCCGCCAATCAGGGGGTCGAGCTGCAGGAACAATCTGTGCATTGCATGGGTTATCGCGGCCGTTGCGTGGCTTGGGTCCCCCGCGTCTCCAACCGCCTGCCGAATCATTGCATCGCGCATACAATCCAATCCCGGTCATTGCGCGTGTGGGTGCATCCCTGCCCCCCGTCTCGGACTCGACCCGGTTGAACAGTATGCTCTCTAGGTTCAAAACGTCCACAAGCGCCTGAATCTGAATGCGGGAAACGCTGTAATGCCTGACACGACAACCACGCTGTCCCGTACCTTCGAGGCGTTCTTCAATTCGGAGAAATCCGGCGCCATTGTCCTGATCGTCGGGACCCTCGTTGCATTGCTGGTTGCAAACTCCGCCGCCGGCCCGGCCTGGCAGGCAGGCTGGCAGGCGCCGCTGGCGGGGCTGACGCCGCAGTTGTGGGTGAACGATCTGCTGATGGCGGTGTTCTTCCTGTTCGTTGGCCTCGAGCTGGAACGGGAAATCTACGTCGGCGAATTGTCCGCGCCACGCAAGGCGCTGCTGCCGATCTTCGCGGCGATTGGCGGCATCGCGGTGCCCGCAGCCATCCACATGTTTCTGAACCGTGGCACTGAAACCCAGGCCGGCGCGGGCATCCCGATGGCGACCGACATCGCGTTTGCGCTGGGCGTGCTGTCGCTGCTCGGCAAGCGCGTGCCTGCGGCGCTGAAGATATTCCTCACCGCCCTGGCAGTGATCGATGACCTGTGCGCGATGCTGGTGATCGCGGTGTTCTATACCGAGAAGATGCAATTGGCCTGGCTGCTCGGCGCGGTGGCGGTGTTCATCGTGCTGGTGCTGATCAATCGCGCTGGCGTGCGCCGGCTTGCGCCTTTCCTGATCGGCGGTGCGGCGATGTGGTTCCTGTGCCTGCGCTCGGGCGTGCATCCGACCCTGGCCGGCGTTGCGCTGGCCTTTGCCATTCCGTTCGGCAAGCAGGCCGACGACCCCGCATCGCCGTCGTACCGGCTGGAGAACGCGCTGCATTTCCCGGTGGCGTTCCTGGTGCTGCCGCTGTTTGCGCTGGCCAACACGGGCGTGGCGATTGCCGCCGACTGGCAGGGCGCGCTGCTTGGCAGCAATAGCCTGGGCATCCTGGCTGGACTGGTGCTGGGCAAGCCGCTGGGCATCGCCGGCTTCAGTGCGCTGGCGGTTGCGCTGGGCGTGTGCCAGCGCCCGGACGATCTTGGCTGGGGACACATCATCGGCGCCGGGTTCCTGGGCGGCATCGGTTTCACCATGTCCATCTTCATTGCCAACCTGGCCTTTCCGCATGATGCCGGGCTGGTGGATGCGTCGAAGACCGCGGTGTTGTTGGCTTCGCTGTTGGCTGGGGTGCTTGGGTTTTTGTGGTTGGCGGTGGTACCTGCGCGTGCATCTGGGGTGCGGAAATGACAAAGCCGCCTTTGGGCGGCTTTGTTTTTTGCGGTTATCGCGGATGGCTGTTAGTAGAAGGGTGTGTGGTCAGGCGGTGCTGTGTTGCTTTTTTCGCGGCTGAAGCCGCTCCCACATGTGGAGCGCCGACGTTATTTCTTGGTGGGTTTTAGGCCGCGGCGGATCAGGAGGGGTTCGACGTATGGGTCGCGGCCGCTGAAGTCGTGGAACAGCTTGATCGCGTCTTCGCTGCCGCCGCGTGAGAGCAGGGTCGCGCGGAAATGGTCGCCGTTCTTGCGGGTCAGGCCGCCGTTCTGCTTGAACCACTCGACGCTGTCGGCATCGAGTACTTCGCTCCACAGGTAGGCGTAGTAGCCGGCTGAATAGCCTCCGCCCCAGATGTGCGAGAAGTACGGCGTGCGATAGCGTGGCGGCACGGGCGCGAAATCCACGCCCGCGTCATGCAGCGCCTTGGCCTCGAAGGCCATCACGCCGGCGGCAGCCGGCACCTGGTCCGGGCTGAGCTGGTGCCAGCGCTGGTCAAGCAGCGCCGCCGCCAGGTATTCGGTGGTGGCGAAGCCCTGGTTGAACTTGGACGCAGCCTGCACCTTGTCCAGCAGCGCCTTGGGCATCGGCTCGCCGGTCTTGTAGTGCTTGGCGTAGTTGGCCAGCACCTGCGGCCAGTCAGCCCACATCTCGTTGACCTGCGAGGGGTACTCGACAAAGTCGCGCGGCACATTGGTGCCGGCGAAGCGCGGGTACTTCACCTTCGAGAACATGCCGTGCAGCGCATGCCCGAATTCGTGGAACGCGGTGGTGACCTCGTCAAAGGTCATCAGCGTTGGCGCATCGCCCGCGGGCTTGGGGATGTTGAGGTTGTTCACCACCACCGGCTCGTTGCCGAGCAGGCCCGACTGGCTGACGTACTCGTTCATCCACGCGCCGCCACGCTTGTTGCTGCGCGCGTAGTAGTCGGCGATGAAGATGGCCAGGTGCTTGCCATCGGCGTCGAACACCTCATAGACCATCACGTCCGGGTCGTACACCGGAAAGTCGGTGCGACGCTTGAAGGTCAGGCCGTATTCCTGGTTGGCGGCATAGAACACGCCGTTCTCGAGCACGTTGTGCATCTCGAGGTAGGGCTTGAGCTGGGATTCGTCGAAGGCGTAACGCGCGCTGCGCACCTTCTCGCTGTAGAACGACCAATCCCAGGGCTGCAGCTTGAAGCCGCCGTGCTCGGCGTCGATCACCTTCTGCAGGTCGGCCGCTTCCTTCTTTGCATTGGCAACGGCGGCCGGAGCCAAGCCCGCCATCATCTTGTTGACCGCCGTGGTGGTCCTGGCGGTTTCGTCCTCCAGCACGTAGGTGGCGTGGTTCGGGTAGCCCAGCAGCTTGGCGCGTTCGGCGCGCAGCATGGCGATCCGGGCAACGGTGGCGGTGGTGTCGAAGGCATTGCCGCGGCTACCGCGGGCGAGCGAGGCCTTGGCAATCCGTTCGCGCAGGGCGCGGTTGGTCAGCGAGGCTTCCGGCGGCTGGCCGCTGGTGTTGAGCAGGGTGATCAGGTACTTGCCTTCCAGGCCGCGCGTTTTGGCAGCTTCCGCAGCGGCGGTGACCTGCGCGTCGGTGAAGCCGTCGAGTTCGGCCTTGGTATCCACCACGACTGCGGAATCATTCACTTCCTTGAGCACGTTCTGGCTGAAGGTGGTGGCGAGCGTGGCCAGCTCGGAATTCTGCGCCTTGAGGGTTTCCTTCTGCGCGTCGTCAAGCTGGGCGCCGGCGCGGACGAAATCGGTGTGATAGCGCCACAGCAGTCGCTTGGACTCGGCGTCCAGGCCCAGCGTGTCGCGGGCGTCGTACAGCGCATTGATGCGGGCGAACAGCTTGCCGTTCAGGACGATGGCGTCGTTGTGCGCGGACAACTTGGGCGACATGGCGGCCTGGATTTTCTCCAGGCCGTCGCTGGTGTTGGAGCCGGTCAGGTTGAAGAACATCGAAGATACCCGGCCGAGCATCTGGCCGCTGCGCTCCATCGCAACGATGGTGTTGTCGAAGGTTGCGGGCTCCGGATTGTTGGCGATCACATCCATCTCGGCGCGCTGCTGGCGCATGCCTTCATCGAACGCGGGCGTGTAGTCGGCCTCGGTGACCTTGTCGAAGGGCGGATATTGGTAGGGCAGGGTGGACGGCGCGTAGAACGGGTTCGACGTGATGTCGGTCGTGGCGCTGGCGTCGGCGGCTTGGGTAGCGGCTGCGGCGGGCATGGAAGCGTCTTGGGTCATGGTCGAGGCACACGAGGCGAGGGTGAGGGTGGTTCCGAGCGCCGTGGCGATCAGGAGAGCAAGGGGCTTTGCGGTCATTGGACGTCCGTTCAGGGTCGGTGGCGCGGCGGCGCCGGCTTGCAGATGCTACCGGCCAGCCAATCCCCGGGCATGTGCCGAAGGTCCGTGGCGGGCGCCGGCCGGCAGGGGAAACGCGTCATATGGGAAACGCCCCGCTTGGGAAACGCCCGAACTGGCCCGATACTATGGCCATGGGCGATGAACAGCAGGCGAAGGGCTTCCAGTTCCCGGGTGTGTTCGAGATCACCGCCATGGGGCCCGCCAGTGCGGGCCTGGAGACGGTGATTCCGCACGAATTGTCCCGGGCAGGGTTGGCCGTGATGCATGAGACGGTGCGTTCGCGCCCGTCCAGTGCCGGGCGTTTTGTCTCGGTCTCCATCAGTTTCCGCGCCGAATCCCGCGAGCAGTACGACGCCGCGCACGCCGCATTGCGCGCCCACCCGGAAGTGAAGTGGACGCTCTGAGCCACGTCGCGCTGCCGGAAGACCGCGTGGTGGATGAGGGCCGGGCCGGGCTGCTGGTGCATGCGCTGGGCCGGCAACCCTTCGAGCGCACCTGGGCGGCGATGGAGCGCTTCACCGATAGTCGCGGTGAGTCCGGCGATGACGCCCTGTGGCTGGTCGAGCACGACCCTGTCTTTACGCTCGGCCAGGCCGGGCGTGCCGAACACGTGCTGGCAGCCGGCGACATCCCGGTCGTACGCACCAACCGCGGTGGCCAGGTGACCTACCACGGCCCGGGCCAGATCGTGGCCTACCCGCTGATTGACCTGCGCAGGCGCAGGCTCGGCGTGCGCGAGTTCGTCCATCGAATCGAGCAGGCAATCATCGACACCCTGGGCACCTGGGACATTCCCGCCGAACGCCGCCCGGGTGCACCCGGCGTTTACGTGCGTGGTGCAAAGATCGGCGCACTCGGCCTGCGGGTGCGCCATGGCTGCAGCTTCCACGGACTGGCGCTGAACGTGGCGCTGGATCCGGAGCCGTTCGGGCGCATCAATCCCTGTGGTTTGCAGGGGCTGCAAGTGACCTCGGTGCTAGACTGCGCAGGCCCCGGATCGCTCGATTCAGTGGCGTCCGTGCTGGTCGGCAAGCTCGCCGCGCAACTCGGCCTGCGGCCTGTCGCCGTGCCCGGCCTGCCCGAGGCGATGCGTCAGGCGCCGACCCTTGCGGCCGATGTCGCCTGACTGGCCCGGCCTGTCTTTTCCGCTGGTTTTCGCCCCGCCTCCTTTTGCCCGAGCACTTCGCACCATGTCCAAGACCATTCCGATCCAGGTGCTTCCGACCCCGGCGCTTTCGACCCCGGGGCTTTCGTTCCCAGTGCTTCCGACCCAGCTGGTTTCGACCCAGGCGCCGCCCTCGCTTGAAACCGGCGTGAAGCAGGTGGGCGAAAACAAGATCGCCCGCAGTCCGGTGCAGTTCGATGCCAGCGCGCCGATCCTGCGCAAGCCCGCCTGGATCCGCGTGCGCATTCCGGCCGGCAACGCGGTGGCAAAGCTCAAGGCCAAGCTGCGCGAAAACCACCTGGTCACGGTGTGCGAGGAAGCCAGCTGCCCGAACATCCACGAGTGCTTCAGCCACGGCACTGCCACCTTCATGATCCTGGGTGAGGTCTGCACGCGGCGCTGCTCGTTCTGCGATGTGGCGCATGGTCGGCCCAAGCCGCCGGATGCCGGCGAGCCGGCCAACCTGGCGCGCACCATTGCCGACATGGGTCTGCGATACGTGGTGATCACGTCGGTGGATCGCGACGATTTGCGCGATGGCGGCGCGGCGCACTTTGCCGCGTGCATCCGCGAGATCCGCGCGCTGTCCCCGCAGATCAAGATCGAGATCCTCACCCCCGATTTCCGCGGCAAGGGCCGCATGGATCGCGCACTCGACCTGCTGCGCGCCGATCCGCCGGATGTGTTCAACCACAACCTGGAAACGGTGCGCGAGTTGTATGCAAATGTGCGCCCGGGCGCCGACTATGACTGGTCGCTGCAACTGCTCGAGCGCTTCGGCGATGAGCACCCCGGTGTGCCGACCAAATCCGGCATCATGCTTGGCCTTGGCGAGGACATGGCCCAGGTGCAGGGCGCCTTGCGGAATTTACGCGCCCATAACGTCGACATGATCACAATCGGGCAGTACTTGCAGCCGACACCCCACCATCATCCGGTGATCCGCTACTGGACACCGGCCGAGTTCAAGGAACTTGAGGTGTTCGGACTGGGTCTTGGCTTTAGCCACGTCGCGTCGGGGCCCATGGTTCGCTCCTCCTACCATGCCGACAGAATGGCCGCTGAAGCAGGTGTTGTCACAGCCCTGGCCTGACCGTGCCACCAGGTACGATTGGCAGGGGTGGAGTGGCGCACGCCGGCGCAAGCTGCAGCTAGCTGTATCGTCAGTCCGCAACGTGTTGTTTCCACCTGCGGGAGCGCCCCCAGCGCTCCAGCGTCACCCCCCTTTCGTCGTGGGTATCCTGAAGATGT
>JBKJMY010000223.1:0-18917 GCA_046596115.1 Arenimonas sp. | reverse complement strand
GTTCAGGGTTTTGCGTAGGCTAGGGGGATGTACCTGAGTCACTACGGGCTCGCCGAGCCGCCCTTCGCGATCACTCCCGATCCGCGCTTCGTATTCCTGAGCGAGCGCCATCGGGATGCCCTCGCGCACCTGATGTATGGCATCGGCCAGGGTGGCAGCGGTGGCTTCGTGCAACTCACCGGCGAGGTCGGCACCGGCAAGACGACGCTTTGTCGACTGGCGTTGGAGCAGTTGCCGGAGAATGTGCGCGTCGCATTGGTGCTCAACCCCAAGCAGACACCGCTCGAATTGGTCGAAAGCATTTGCGAGGAACTGCGCGTGCCGCCGTCCTCGCGCCGGCGCAGCCTGAAGTCGCGCATCGACGAACTCAACGAGTTCCTGCTCGACGCGTATGCAAAAAACCTGCGCGTGGTGCTGATCATCGACGAAGCGCAGGAGCTTTCACGCGAGTTGCTGGAGCAGGTACGCCTGCTCACCAACCTGGAAACGCCAACCCAGAAACTGCTGCAGATCGTCCTGCTCGGCCAGCCCGAGCTGCGCGAGACGCTGGCGCGCCCGGCCCTGCGCCAGTTGGCACAACGCATCACCGCGCGCTTCCATCTGGCGCCGCTGCAGTCTGCCGATACTGCGGCCTACCTGCGCCACCGCATCGGCATCGCCGGAGCCAGCGTGTTTCCCTTCGACGATGGCGCGGTCCGCCGCCTGCATACGCTGTCCGGCGGTGTTCCGCGGTTGCTCAACGTACTCGGCGATCGCGCGCTGCTGGCGGGCTACGTGCACGGTCGTGCGCGCGTGGATGCCAAGCTGGTGGACGAGGCCGCGAAGGAAGTCCTCCCACCGGCGATCACCGGTGGCAGCGGCCTGCGTATCTTCGGCTGGTGCCTGCTGCTTGGGGGCGTCGCCATGCTCTGGATTGCGCTCGAGCTGCGGGGTTTGGGCTGATGTCCCTGATCCTGGAAGCCTTGCGCAAATCCGAAGCCGAGCGTCGCCGCGGCCAGTCGCCAGATTTATACGGCGCTGCGCCTCTCGCAGCATCGCCGCGGCGTGAGGGTTTTCGCCAATGGCCCGTGGTCGCGGGCGGCCTGCTCGTGCTGCTGGCGGTGGCCATGCTGTTCTGGCCGCAGGCGCGGCAGTCGACGTCAGCAACTGCGCCGCACGCGGCGGATGTGGCGGAGATAACGGCTACGACGGAGACGGCCGATGCGACCGATGCAGCGGATGCGGCGGAGATAACGGATACGGCGAATGCGGCGGTCCCTGTCCGCGCCAACGCCGAGACCGCCACAGCACAGCCCGGCCAAGCGCATGCGCCCGTCGCGAACGCGCCGGCCTACCCGGCCGCGCCCGACGCAACCGCCCCGATCGCCGCTCAGCACGCCCTGCGTCCGGTTCAGGCGCCGGTGGCACTGCCGCCACCGGCACCACTCCCGGCGCCGACGACAGCCGCCGCACCCGTCGTACCGCCCGCCGAGCTGCTTCCCTCGCTGGCCACGCTCAGCACCGCTGAGCGCGCTGCCCTGCCGCCGCTCAAGCTCAGCGTGCATGTATGGAACAGTGATCCAACCCAGCGCTTCGCGATCGTCGATGGCCAACGCATCGTGCAGGGCGCGGCGATCGGCAATGCCGTGGTCGCGGAGATCCGCCGCGACGGCATCGTCCTGGATGTGAACGGGCAACGCGTCCTGCTGCCGCGTCCCTGACGTTTTGCGAACACGCCAGGCGCGGCTGGACGTTGGGCCGCAGCGCGCTCGCTATACTCTGCCCATGGCCAGCAAGTCGCTATACAAGATCACCTTCCTCAACGCCGGCAAAGTCTACGAGCTGTACGCGCGCAGCGTCACCTCGGGGGCGCTGTGGGGCTTCACTGAAGTGCGCGACCTGGTCTTCGACGTCAACGAAGGGCTTGTCGTGGATCCCACCGAAGAACGCCTGCGCGACGAATTCTTCGGCACCCGCGCGCTGCATCTGCCGATGCAATGCATCGTGCGCATCGAGGAAGTCGAGCGCAAGGGCAAGACCGCCATCCGCGATGCCACCACCGGCGAAGCTGTCGTCACCGCCTTCCCGATGCCGGCCAAACCGTCGCGTTAATCCGTAGGCCCGGCTTGGTTCGCCGGTGGCTCAGCTAGTCGGTGCGATACACCCGCGCCTTGGGCAGGTCCTCGTCCACCTGCAGAAACCAGCGGCCGGCAATACCCGGCATCACGACGATCTCGGGCGCCTGGATTGGCTTGCGCAGCGTCATGTTGCCCTTGAGCACCTTCCAGACCTGCCCGTTGGCCAGGTGGAACTCGGTGCCCGGCTCCCAGCCCGACACGGAGCCGACCAGACGGGACTTGATCGGCTCATCGGCCAAACCGATGTAGGACGCCGGGCTGAGCGACGAGGCCGCGCCCGCGCCGCGCCGCGACTCGGCCAGGCGACCCGGTTCCGCGGCGTGCGCGCGCTCGGCGGCTTCGGCCTTGGCTTGCAGCAGGGTATTGAGCAAATCCAGTTGCGCCGGTGTCAGCGTGTCGAGCCCGGTGGCGTGCATCTGCTCCGGAGTGAGTTGCTGCTCAATACGTGGCGTCGTCGCGGCCAACGCGAAGGCGCTGGCGGCGGCGAGCAGCAGCGTGACAAGGATGATCGGCGTGAGGCGGTTCATGCATGGCTTCCCCGGCGCTGTCGCCGGACTGTCACACAGTCAAACGCGCGCACGTGACAGCTCGATGACAGCGGCCCGATGACAGCGGCCCGATGACCGATGACCGAGGCCCGATGACCGAGGCCCGATGACCGAGGCCCGATGACAGCGGCACCAGCGAGCAGATCCCAACTCGCCGACGCAGCCGGCCCGCTCAGGACTTGGCGAGCGTGGCACGGACCTTGGCCAGGAACTCGGGATCCGGCACGGCCCCCATCTTCTCGGTGCGGGCAACGATGCGGCCCTGCGCATCGAGCAACACCAGCACGCTGGAATGATTGAACTCGCCGTTGGCCAGGGCGCGATAACGGATGCCCAGCACAGCGGCAGTCTTGCGCACGCTGGCGGCATCGGTGCGCGCGAGGGTCCAGCGCTGGCGGTCGAGCTTGCGCTTCGCCGCCAGGGCGCCCAGCGCAGCCACGTCGTCGTGCGCCGGATCCAGCGACACCATCAGCACGCGCAGCTTCGCGCGCTCGGCCGGCGTCAGCGCGTGGTCCACGCCCAAGCCACTGTCAACAATCAGCGGGCACATGTACTTGCAGGAGGTATAGAACATCGTCACCAGTTGCACCCGGCCGCGTCGTTGCGACAACGCGAACGCCTTGCCGTCCTGGTCGGTGAAGCGACCATCCAGCCGCAGCACCGAGTCGGCAGGCAGCGGTACGGTCGGCGCGGTCGGCACGATCGACGCAACCACGCTGGCTGCGTTGATCGCGCTGGACGCGTTGATCGCGACCACCGCAGCTTGCGCCGGATCGGCACTGACCAGATTGCAGCTCAGTAGCGCAAGCGCGATTGCAATGGTCTTCATTGGTGACTCCTCAGTGGCTGTCGCGGGCGCAGCGGAAGCCGAGGCTTGAGGTCACGTCCGAGCCCTCAAGTGCACTGAGCATCGCAACGCGCATCATCACGGCATAATTTTCGGTGTCGTCCATGCCCAGGCTGCCGGCGCCGCAGAATTTCTGCCGGTCGGGCGACTTCTGGTCGCGACTGTCGCCCGACACCAGCATGGAGGCGTAGTCCTCGGTCCACTCCCAGACCAGGCCGTGCAAATCACGCAGACCATAGACATTTGCCGCGCCCTGCCCAACCACGGCCAGCGGCGCGCCAGCCGGGCGCGCGTACCAGGACAGGATCTGCTCCCGCCACGCGGGATCCTTGCGCGCGTCGCGTCGCGTGCCATCGGCAGCGGCGGAAAATTCCCACTCACTCCAGGTCGGCAACCGCGCGCCTTGCGCCGCGCAATAGGCATCCGCCGCGAACCAGCTCACGTTGGTGACTGGTTGCAGCGGCAGGGCGCGCGCGCCCAGTTGCAAGGGCCCGGACCATTGCTGCAGGTAGCGCGACTCCGCGAACACCACCGGGGTCCGGCCGCGCTGCCACTGGGGATGCGTGCGCACGAAGGCCAGGAAGTCCGCATTGGTCACCGGACTGCGCATCAGCTCGAACCGAGCCAGCGTGACCTTGCCACCCGTGTCCTCGTACTTCAGCGCCGAGCGGAACACGCCACCTGGCAATTTCGCATATGACCCGCCGCCCGCCGCGCCAATGGCGAGCGCGGGCAGCAGGCAGCAGGCGATGAGCAGGCGGCGCATGTCGCTCGAGCGCATCAATCGATCAGTGCGCGGCCGGCGCAGCCGGCGCCGGTGCAGCACGCGCCTTCGCCACCTCAGCTGCGGTGATCTGTCCGCCCGGGTTGCCCCAGCTGTTGAGCACGAAGGTCAGGATATTGGCGATGCCATCGTCGTTGAGCTGGGTCATCGGCGGCATCACCGAGTCATAGTCCTGCCCATTCACGGTGATCTTGCCGTTGAGGCCATGCAGGACGATGCCGATCGCGCGCTTGGGATTTGCGGCCAGGAAATCCGACTTGGCCAACGCCGGGAATACGCCCGGCAGGCCCTTCCCGTCCGGCTGGTGGCAGGTCGAGCACGTGCCGTTGAACAGCGCGCCGCCCGCCTTCACCTGCTGCTCCTTGGTCAGCGTCCCGGTAGCGGCCGCCGCCGTGGCTTCGCTTACCGACGCCAGATTGGGTAGCGCACGGTCGCCGACGTACATCGAATCCACTTCCTTGCCCGAGTAGATGTCCTTCCGCTCCGGGCCTTCGGCCTTGATCATTCCCAGCGCGCCCTTGTTGAAGGCGCGGAAGATCGAGTGGTCGACCAGGATGTAGGTGCCAGGCACCTCGATGTGGAACTGCGCCATCATCGCGCCACCGGAGGGAATCAGCGTCGTCTGCACGTTCTCCTGCGCCTTGCTGCCACCTTCGGTCCAGACCTTGTCGAAGATCTCGCCGATCACATGGAAGCTCGACACCAGGTTGGGCCCGCCGTTACCGACGAACAGGCGCACGGTTTCATTGGTCTTGGCCTTCAGCGCATTGTCACCGGTCAACGCGCCCTCTGCGCCATTGAACAGCACATAGGTCGGCCTTTCGTCGATGGCTTTTTCCATGTCGAAGGGCTGGTGGCCCTTTTCGCGATATTTTCCAGTCGTGTAGAAATCGCCCTGCATCACGTAGTACTCGCGATCCACCGGCGGCAGCCCTTCCGGCGGCTCGATCAGGATCATGCCGTACATGCCGTTGGCCACGTGCATGCCTACCGGCGCAGTCGCACAGTGATAGATATAGACGCCCGCATTGAGCGCCTTGAAGGTGAACTGCGCTTCGTGACCCGGTGCCGCGAAGCTCGATGCCGCGCCACCGCCCGGTCCGGTCACGCCGTGCAGGTCGATGTTGTGCGGCATCTTGTTGTCGGGGTGGTTCTTGAGGTGGAATTCCACCGTGTCGCCCTGGCGCACGCGGATGAAGCTGCCCGGCACAGTGCCGCCGAATGTCCAGAACGTGTAGGTCACGCCTTCGGAAATTTCCTTCTCGATCTCGCGCACCTCCAGCTCGACGATCACCTTGGCCGGCGCATGGCGACCGGTGGCCGGCGGTACATTCGGCGGGCTGGTCAGCAGCGCATGCACTGGTTCGCCCTGGGGCGGACCAAAATCCCCGTGTTCCGAGCCGCCAGTCTCGCCGGCCGGCTGGGGCGCTACGCCGGCCTGCGCGTCGGCGTCAGCCGGTTTCCGGTTGCAGCCCGACAGGGCGAGCAGCATCGCGACAGCAAGAACCGCAGTGCACTGGTGCTTCATGGAAAACCCCGAAGTATCGACTCACCCCAGCATCCACCTCGCGCCCCCGGCGTGCCATGACATGGATCAAGTCGGCATCCAGGCCTGGGACGTGCGCGCCTCGGTCCGGCTCAGTGGATCACGTTCAGCAGCAATCCCAGCGGATGGTGCGCACGCGCTATGCCGAGCATGCAGGCAAACACGGCCAGGGCGACGGCATAGGCCAGGGCGCGGCCTCGCGCTGTCCGCGCACGCTTGAGCGCGAACGAGCCCAGGACGATGTACACCAACAGCAGCACCAGCTTGGCCGTCAGCCAGCCATTGGCGAACATGGCCGCGGGCAGGATGGTCACCAGCATCGCCGCGGCGGTGACCAGTACCGTATCCACCAAATAGCTGAAGTAGCGCCAGGGCGCAGCCATCGGCCAGCGCGCGCCGGCGAGCAAGAAGGCGCCACGCAGGGTGAACAGCGCGCCGCTCGCGAGCACCGCGAACACGTGCACCCATTTGATCTGCAGGTAATAGACGATCACGCTCAGCCCGGCCTGCCGTCCACGCGCGGCGTCAGGTAGATCCAGGCCGAGCGCAGCACCCATGGCGTAAATGCCAGCAACCAGCCGAGCGCCGCAACGACTTGCCATGCCTGTGGGTCGGGCGCGATCTCGCCCACGATGCGCATTATCGCAACCAGCTGGATCGCAACGAACGCAAAGCCCGCCACCCGCCCGAGCGCAAGCGGCCGACCCGCATGGCCTTGCGTGACGCGCGTGACCATCGCAACCAGCAAGCTGCCGAAGTAGCCGATGAACAGCGCGTGTGCCGGCGCACGGCCAAGCAGGTAGGCGCCGTCATAGGCAAACCAGATGCTCTGCGCCGCGTACAGCGCAAACGCCACGGGCAGCCAGGCAAAGCCTGCCCACAGCACCCGCAACAACGCAGGTCCAGGCCCGCGAAATGCCCGGACCCACTGCCAGAGCAGCCATGCTGTCAGTGCCGCCATTGGAAGGTCTGGCAGCCAGAGCCAGGCATAGCCGTGCGCACACTCCAGGCCCAGGTGCAGCATTGCCAGCAACCAGAACAGCGCCAGCGCCCAGCCCGGCCGAACCATGCGGTAGCCCGCCTGCACGCAGCTGGCGAAGAAGGGCGTCATCCGATGGTTGACGGTGAAGTACACCGGCAATAGCAGGCCAAAGCTGCCGAACTTGATCGCCGCGAACAGCAGGCGCGCATTGCCGGTGTGCAGCCAGGCGAGCACCAGCGCCAATCCCGCCAAGCCCAAGCCGAGCGCCGCCACCACACTGCGCGCGTGCCAGTCGTCCTTGCCCGCACGGCGCAAACCATCCAGCAGGATCAACCAGCCAGCCGCCCAGCCCGCCGTGGTCACGATCAGGCCGACGACGACGAGTTGCGAAGGACCCAGCAGCCCGGCGAGGGTCAGCAGTTGTCCACCCAGCAATCCCATCCCGACCGGCAGGTAATGCTTGCTTGAAAGCGCAGGCAGGTTGAGCCAGCGCGGCAAGACCGTCAGCAGGAAGCCGAAGATGAAAGGTGGCAGCACCTGGTATTGCATGACGATGGCATGCATCCAGCCGGCAGGCTGTACGCTCGCCGGCAGCAACGGCCAACCGAAGCGCGCGGCCGACAGGGTCAACCACCACCAGGCCATTGCCAGCAACACGTTGCAGGCACCAACAAAGAACAACAGCCGGTGCGGCGCCGCCGCGAGCAATCGCAATGCAGGCGCCAGTCCCGGCTGCGCTGGCGTGGCGGCCGCGATATCCAATCAGCCGTCCTCCGCGATAGCTCGCGCGTGCGCCGTTGAGGCCAAGCCCGCAGCACCTGGCGGGAAATGCTCACCCGTGATCGATCCCAGCGGCGCTGCGCCCACGGCGTGCTTGCGTGGTGCGAGCCACAGCCGCAGGACGGACCAGGCTAGTGCCAGTGCACCCACCGAGAACAGCAAGTCACCCGGCATGCGCATCCATACCAGTACGTCCACGATTGGCCGCCCCATCGTCTCGGCGCCACGGGCAAACCAGTAGCCGTGCTCAAGCGCAGCGCGCAGCTGGATCAGCCCGAGCGGCAGCAGGGTCAGTAACCCCATCAACGACAGTCCAATGTTCAGCGACCAGAAACTGGTCCGCAGCGTGCCATCGTTCCAGACTGCATCGGGCTTGATCCCGCGCAGGCAGAACAGCATCAGGCCGATGCCGAGCATGCCGTAGACACCCATCAGCGCCGTATGCCCGTGCAAGGCCGTCAGGTTCAGCCCCTGCATGTAGTACAGCGCCAGCGGCGTGTTGATCAGGAAGCCGAACAGGCCAGCGCCAACGATGTTCCAGAACGACACTGCGATGAAGAACAGGATCGGCCACTTGTAGCGCGCCATCCATGGCGTGGCCTGGCTGTGCGACCAGGTCTCGTAGGCTTCGATGCCGATGAACGCCAGCGGCACCACTTCCAGTGCCGAGAACGAAGCGCCCAGCGCGATCACGGCCGTGGTCGTGCCGGCGAAGTACAAATGATGGAAGGTGCCGAGGATCCCACCGGCCATGAACACCGTGGTCGCGAACAGCACGTTCACTGTTGCCGTGCGCGGGCGCACCAGGCCCAGCTTCACGAACAGGAAACTCATCACGGCCACCGCGAATACTTCGAAGAAGCCTTCAACCCACAGGTGCACCACCCACCAGCGCCAGTACTCGACCATGGACAGCGACGTGTGCTCGCCCCACATCAGGCCGGCGCCCCAGAACAGGCCGATGGCGATGGTGGAAAGAAACAGCAGCCCGACGATCGACGACATCTCGTCCTTGCGCCGCAGCGCAGGCCACAGCGCACGTCCCATCAGCACCAGCCAGAGCATCAGCCCGACGAATAGGAAGGCCTGCCAGAAGCGGCCCATGTCCACGTATTCCCAACCCTGGTCGCCAAACCAGAAGTTGTTGGCCAGGCCGAGCTTCTGCATCACCGCAAACCATTGCCCGGCAAAGGCACCAACCACGATCAACAGCAGGCAGCCAAACAGGAAGTTGACCCCGGCGCGCTGGAACCTGGGCTCATGCCCGGAGATTGCCGGCGCGATGTACAGGCCGGTTCCGAGCCACGCCGTGGCGATCCACAACACCGCCAACTGCGTGTGCCAGCTGCGCGTCAATGCATACGGCAGGATGTCGGCCAGTCCGAAGCCGTAGAGGTGCTGGCCTTCGACCTGATAGTGCGCGGTAGTGGCACCGAGCAGGATCTGGGTCAGGAACAGCGCGATCACCACCCAGAAGTATTTTGCCGTCGCCTTCATCGAGGGCGTCACCACCAGCTTGCGCAGCGGGTCCTCCACCGGTGGCACGAGCGCCGGTTCCTTGCCGTGCCAGACCGCGTAGTGCCAGCCCAGCAGTGCGATGCCGGCGATCATGAACAGCACGCTGAACACGGTCCACAGGAACGTATCCGGACTCGGCGCATTGCCCACCAGGGGCTCATAGGGCCAGTTGTTGGTGTAGCTGACGATGCCGTCGGGGCGGTTGGTGACTGCGGCCCAGGACGTCCAGAAGAAAAATCCGGTCAGCTGCCGGCGATGCTCGTCCGTGTCCACCGTGGCGTCGCGCATTGCATAGGTTTCGCGCAGCGCGGCAGTGGCTGGATCGTTGGAAAACAGACTCTGGTAGTGGCGCGCGACCTGGTCGATGGCGACTGCGCGCTCGGCTGGAACCGTGAGCACACCGTTGCTGGCGTCATAGCCGTTCGCGCGAATATCCGGCTGCAGTTCTGCTTGCAGCTTGGCGCGGTCGCCCGCAGCGAGGCTGGCGTAAGGCTGGCTGAATTCGCCTTGTGCGCGCTGGGCCAGCCAGGCCTCGGCCTCACGATGCAGCCAATCGGCACTCCAGTCCGGCGCAACCAGCGCGCCGTGGCCCCAGATCGAGCCCAGTTGCTGGCCGCCGATGCTTTGCCAGACTTGCCGACCGGTTTCGATGTCGGCGCGCGTGTACAGCAGCGCGCCATCTGCGCTCATTACGCGCTCGGGCATTGGCGGCGCCTGGCGGTGGATTTCCCCGCCCATCCACAGCAGCACGGAAAAACCGGCCAATAGCAGGGCGCCCAGTCCCATCCACAGCGTTCGGGTTTGGCTCACGGTACGTCTCCCAGGCTTGGTGACGTGCATGCTCCGCCGCTTGCCGGCCGGCGACCCTGATATGGATCAAGTGCGGGCGTTGCTTGCTTGCCGATGCGCGGTTGCCGCCGCCCGTGGCGTTGGCATTCAGTCGCGCAGGACGTTTCGCGCCAGCGCCTCGAGCCGCTGCGGATCGGCGATCTCAAGCGCGCGACGCTCGACCCGGATCAGCCCATCATCCTGGAAGCGTCGCAGCACCCGGCTCACCGTTTCCGCAGCCAGGCGCAGGTAATTGGCCATGTCGGAGCGCGACATGGTCAGGTTGAACTGGCGCGCGGAAAATCCGCGCTCGCGGTAGCGCCGCGACAGCGACACCAGGAAGGCTGCCATGCGCTCGTCGGCGGCGTAGTCCCCCGCCAGCAATGCCGCCTTGCCGATATCGGCGCTGAGCAGGCGGAACAACTGTTGCTGCAGGCCGGGAAGCCGGCTGGCGAGCAGCGCCATCTTCGGGAACGAAAAGCGACACAACGCGACCGTGTCCAGCGCCACCGCATTGCAGGGATAGCGCGCGTGGTGGATGGCGTTGAGGCCGATCACCTCGCCGGGCAGGAAGAATCCCAGCACCTGCTCGTGCCCGTCGGCATCGACAACGTAGGTCTTGACTGTCCCGGCCCGCACGGCGGCGATGGCGGTGAACTCATCGCCTTCGCGGAACAGGTGCTGCCCTTCGGGGAAAGGCCCAACATGCTCGACCAGCACGTGCAGCTCAGCCAGCGAGGTTTTGTCGAAGCCTTGCGACAGGCAGGCGGCGCTGAAGGCGCAAGTGCTGCAGAAGCGCAGCGCATCGCCGTCATCGGCAGCCGCCGCGACGCGGACGGGACTGGGCAAGGCGGTCACGCCGCCAGCGTCCGGTTCAGATCAACCTGGAGAACTGGGCGGGCGCATCCCGCGTCTGGTGCAGGTATCGGTCGAAGCATGCCGCGATGATACGCAGCAACAGGCGGCCGCGTGGGGTCGCGACGATCTCGCATTGCGACGATGTCGCCAGCCCGTCCGCCACCAGCGGCGCCAGGCGCACGAGGTCCGCGGCAAAGTAGGCGTGGAAGTCGATCTGGTGACGCTCTTCCAGGCTGCCAATGTCCACCCGGCCCTGGCACATCAGTTGCTGGATCAGGTCGGCGCGCAGCAGGTCGTCGGCATCCAGGCGCAGGCCGCGCCAGACCGGCAGGCGGCCGGCATCGATCACCGCATCCCATGCCGGCAGGTCGCGCGGATTCTGGCTGTACGTGTCGCCGATGTGGCTGATCGAACTGACGCCAAAACCGATCAGGTCGGAGTCGGCATGCGTGGTGTAGCCCATGAAGTTGCGGTGCAGGCTGCCGTTGCCCTGCGCAATCGACAGCTCGTCCCCGGGCAGCGCGAAGTGGTCCATGCCGATGTAGCGATAGCCGGCATCGGTAAGCTTGTCGATGGCCAGCTGCAGCAGTGCCAACTTGTCCGCAGGCGAAGGCAGCTGTGCTTCGTCGATGCGCTTTTGCGCGCGGAACAAGTGCGGCATGTGCGCGTAACCATAGATCGCCAACCGGTCCGGGCGCGCCTGCAGCACCGTATCCAGGGTGCACCCGAAGCCGGCGGGATTCTGCCCCGGCAAGCCATAGATCAAGTCGATGTTGACCGAACGGAAGCCGTGCTTGCGGCAGGCATCCACCACCGCCAGCGTCTGGGCGACCGACTGCACGCGATTGACCGCCTGCTGCACTACCGGGTCGAAATCCTGCACGCCAAGGCTTGCTCGATTGAAGCCGAGGTAGGCCAGCGCCTCGATGCCGTTGGCGTCCACATAGCGCGGGTCCAGCTCGATCGAAAAGTCGCGGTCCTTCGACGTGCTGAAATGGAAATGCCGGTTAAGGCTTTCCATCAGCTCGCCCAGTTGGCCGGCGCCAAGGAAGTTCGGCGTCCCGCCACCCAGGTGCAACTGGATCACGTCACGATCGCGGTCGAACAGCGGCGCCACCATCGTCACCTCGCGCACCAGGCGCGCCAGGTAGGCGTCGCCGCGGCTTGCATCGCGGGTGATGATCCGGTTGCAACCGCAGTAGAAGCAGGGGCTGAAACAGAATGGGATATGCGCGTACAGCGACAGCCGGCGCGGGATCGGATCCTGGTTGCCTGCGCGTGCCGCATCGCGGAATCCGGCCTCGCCGAAGCCCTCGCCAAATTGCGGCGCAGTCGGATACGACGTATAGCGCGGGCCGGGCCGGTCATAGCGTCGAAGCAGCTCGGCGTCGAAAGGCGGCACTGCGTTGTCGAAGCCGGCCGATGGCGTCGTTGCGGCATTGGAGGTGTTCACGTGGTCCAGAGTAGCGAGCCTTTGGCCATGCGCCCTTGACCCGGATCAAGTCGGCCGTCGTCAGCGCACATATTCGATCGCCAGCCAGACCTTGCGCACGTCGACGCCGACATCGCCGGCCCGGAAATCGGCCAGCTTGGCCAGCGCGCTCCAGTGCGGGCGGAACGCCCAGCCCAGCGACGCATCGTTCTCGGTACCGAAGCTCAGGGTCCCGCGCGCCGCGCGGAAGTCGTGCCGGATGACGGCCGCCTCGAATTTGCCAAACTTGCGATTCCAGCCGAGATAGCGATCGTCGAGGCCATCCGGCGGCGTGACCAGGAACCGGTCGGCCCAGCCGTTCAGCGCATGCAGGCCGGCCAGCGGCGTCGCAAAACCCAACCGCCCGTTTCCACCCAACTGCTCCCAGCCTGCCTTGATCGTGTTCCCGTACGCAACTGCACCAGCTTCGAGCAGGAAATAGTTCGCACCGAAGTTGGCGCTGCCATCGCCATGGGGATCCTGGCGGGCGAACTCCGCGCTGGCCAGCCAGCCGATGCCACCAGGGCGCTCGCGGCGCGCCGTGTAGCGCAGGCCTAGGTCGCGATGCGAGCTTGTCGGCAGGCTGCGACTATCAATGAAGTAGGCATAGCCGGTGAGCGTTCCGGGCCCCAACGCATGCGAGGCTGCGAACAGGTTTGCGTCAAGCAGGGTGCGGGCCAGGTTGATAGTCGGGTTATCCGAGCCGTTGACGCGCAGCGCGCGGGCCAGGTGGCCATAGCGCCACTGCCAGCCGCCGGCGCCATGATGCTGCAGCTCGAGTGCGTCGAAGGTCTGCTCGTTCTGGCGCCAGCCCGAGTTGCCGATGAAGCGCTGGTTATCCCAGGTCAGGCGCTGTCGGCCAACGCGCAGTTGCGTCGCCGCGGAGGGCGCCCACTGCACATAGGCCTGGTTGATCTCCGTATTGTCCGGATCCACGACCAGCGGGTAGCTGGTGCGTCCGTTGGCCGAACTGTTGAAGTCCTCGCTGCCCAGGTGTTGCGTGACCTCGAACTCGACCAGGCCGCCGAGGTATGCACGGACTGGTGTCCGATAGCCAAGGCGCATGCGCAGGGTGGTGGCGTTGGCCTCGCGCGCGAAGCTTGCGTCGTCGACTCGCTCATTGCGCAGGCGCAGCTCCAGGGTCGGGCCAGGCGCTGGCATGGCCGCAGCCGACGCAGCCGACGCAGCGGGTGCAGGGGACGCAGTCGGCGCCGGCGGCGCGGCCAAGGCGGGGCGGCCCTGGACAAGCGCCAGCAGGGCGGACAGGGCCAGTGAAGCGGCGGGGCGATGGTGGATGGACATGCGCGGAACTCCGTGGACTGTGCGCAGGGTCGGGTATTGCGCTCGGCCTGCACATGATCCAGGTCATGCGCGACCGTCATCGGGACCGACTTGACCTCGATCAAGTGCCCCCGGCCCCGCCCTGCCGATACTTGTCCATGACGACACGCAGGGGTGAATGGTGATGAATGCAGCGGTGGAAACCTACAACGACACGGTGGTTCGCCGGTTTTCGGTGATGACCGTGGTCTGGGGCATCGTCGGCATGCTGGTCGGGGTGCTGCTGGCCGCGCAGCTGTACTGGCCGGCGCTGAACTTCGACATTGCCTGGCTCAGCTTTGGCCGCCTGCGCCCGCTGCACACCAATGCGGTGATCTTCGCCTTCGGCGGCTGCGCACTGATGGGCACCAGCTTCTATGTCGTGCAGCGCACCTGCCATGTGCGCCTGTTCGCGGGCAAACTGGCCAGCTTCGTGTTCTGGGGCTGGCAGGCGGTGATCGTGCTGGCCGTCATCACCCTGCCCCAGGGCATGACCCAGGGCAAGGAATACGCCGAGCTGATCTGGCCGATCGACGTGCTGATCACCATCGTGTGGGTGGCCTACGGGATTGTCTTTTTCGGCACCATCGCCAAGCGGCGGGTGCGCCATATCTACGTTGCAAACTGGTTCTACGGCGCCTTCATCATTGCCGTCGCCCTGCTGCACATCGTCAATTCGCTGGCCATCCCGACCTCGCTCACGCACAGCTACCCGATCTATTCCGGCGCCGTGGATGCGATGGTGCAGTGGTGGTACGGGCACAACGCGGTCGGCTTCTTCCTCACTGCCGGCTTCCTCGGGATGATGTACTACTTCGTGCCGCGCCAGGCCGAGCGCCCGATCTATTCCTACCGGCTGTCGATCGTGCACTTCTGGGCGCTGATCGCCATCTACATGTGGGCTGGCCCGCATCATCTGATGTACACGGCCATCCCGGATTGGGCGCAGTCGCTGGGCATGGCGTTCTCGCTGATCCTGCTGGCACCCAGCTGGGGCGGCGCGATCAATGGCGTGATGACGCTGTCGGGCGCCTGGTACAAGTTGCGTACCGACCCGATCCTGAAATTCATGATCGTGGCGATCTCGTTCTACATGATGAGCACCTTCGAAGGGCCCATGATGTCGATCAAGACGGTCAACGCACTGAGTCACTACAGCGACTGGACGATCGGCCACGTGCATTCCGGCGCACTGGGCTGGGTGGCGATGATCTCGATCGGCGCGATCTACATGCTGATCCCGCGCACCTTGGGGCTCAAGGGCATGTACTCGACCACGATGATCGACACGCACTTCTGGGTGCACACCATCGGCGTGGTCCTGTACGCAGCTTCGATGTGGGTGTCGGGCATCGGCCAGGGCCTGATGAGCCGGGCGACCAATGTCGACGGTACGCTGACCTATGCCTGGATCGAGATCGTCAAATTCACCTATCCCTACTACCTGGTGCGCCTGGCCGGCGGCCTGCTGTGCCTGAGCGGCATGGTGATCATGGCGATCAACGTGGCCCGGACGTTTGCGATGGCCCGCGGTGAACATGCGGTCGTCGTACCCCCGGCGCCGGCCGACAATGCCCTGGGCGGTGCGCATCCCGCCGCCTTCAACCCCGCCTGAGGTCGCCATGAGCCACGAGAAAATCGAGACCAATATCGGCTGGATGGCCATCCTGATCGCCGTGGTGATCAGCTTCGGCGGCCTGGCCGAAATCGTGCCACTGATGTACCAGGCCGAGGCGATCGAGCCCCTGCCCGGGGTCAAGCCCTACGAACCGCTGGCGCTGGCCGGCCGTGACATCTACGTGCGCGAGGGTTGCTACAACTGCCACTCGCAGATGGTGCGCACGCTGCGCTTTGAAACCGAACGCTACGGCCATTACTCGATGGCCGGCGAATCGGTCTACGACCGTCCGTTCCAGTGGGGCAGCAAGCGCACCGGGCCGGACCTGGCGCGCATCGGTGGCCGCTATTCCGATGACTGGCACCGCGTGCACCTGGGCAATCCGCGTGACGTCGTCCCGCTGTCGAACATGCCCGGCTATCCGTTCCTGGCCAAGACGCCGGTGGACGTGGACTCGGTCATCGCCGACATGCACGCGCTCAAGACGATCGGCGATCCCTACAGCAATGCCGACATCGCGGGCGCACCCGCCGCGCTCTCGAACAAGACCGAACTGGATGCACTCATCGCCTACCTGCAAGGGTTGGGCACGCACGCGCCGAGGGGCTGAGTCCATGATTTCCGGAATCGTCACCGCCATCCTGCTGGTTGCCTTCATTGGCGGCACGGCCTGGGCCTACAGCAGCAAGCGCCGCGCCGAGTTCGAAGTCGCGGCGCGGATGCCGCTCGACGACCTGCCGCCGCCTGCCGAAACCGAGGTCGCGATCGCGACTTCGAACGTGGAGAAGCACCCGTGACTGCGCCCTGGTCCTGGTATGTGATGGCCCTGGTCGCGCTGAACATCGTCGGTGCCACCTGGCTGCTGTGGTGGACCGCGCGCCGGCGCGCCGGCGATCCCGCTGCCGATGCCACCAGCCACCACTGGGACGGCGACCTGACCGAATACAACAAGCCACTTCCGCGCTGGTGGATCAACCTGTTCTACATCACCATCGTGATGGCGATCGGCTACCTGATCTGGTATCCGGGCATGGGCAACATGAAGGGCATGGGCGGTTGGACCTCGAAAGGCCAGCTTGCGGCCGAACAGCAGTCCGCCGAACACCTGTTGTCGCAACGCTACGGCAACTTCGCCAATGCGCCGATCGATGTAATCGCCGGCAATGCCGCCGCAGTGGCGACCGGAAAGAACATCTACGCCAACACCTGCGCCCAGTGCCACGGCTCGGATGCACGCGGCGCAACCGGCTTTCCCAACCTGGCCGACAAGCTGTGGCAATGGGGCGACACACCCGACAAGATCCTGGAAAGCATCGTCGTCGGCCGCCAGGCAGCGATGCCGCCGTTCGCCGCCATCCTCGGCAGCGAAGCCACCGTCACCGCCACCGCCGTCTACGTGCAGAGCCTGTCGGGCCAGAAGGTCGATCCGCAGCTCGCGGCCACCGGAAAGGCCACGTTCTCGGGCATCTGCGCCGCCTGCCACGGGCAGGACGGCAAGGGCAACCCGACGTTGGGCTCGGCCAACCTGACCGACAGCTACTGGATGTATGGCAACCGGTTCGAAAACATCCGCGCGGCGATCGAGCTCGGCCACAACGGCCAGATGCCGGCGCAGGGCAAACTGCTCGGGCCGCTGCGTTCGCGCCTGGTCGGCGCCTATGTGTGGTCGCTGTCGCACCCGGCAACGCGGCAATGAGCCCGGACAAGCTGGACGACACCATCGCGCAAGGCGTGCGGCGCGCCGCCGAGCCGGTGTTGGACTATCCGCCGCGGCCGCTGGCGCAGACGCTCGGCGCGATCCTGTGGCCCTCCTTCTTCGCCGCGGGCGTGGCCACGATGGTGTTGTTCGCCTTTGTCGATCCGCTGGTGCTGCGCGACATCAGCATGCCGGACCTGCCGCTGACCCGGGAGGCGGGTTACACCATCGCCTTCTTCCTGTGCTGGGGCGCCACCGCGGCTTCCAGCCTGTTCACCTGGATCCTGTTGCGTCCGGCGAGTCGTTTCAACGCGCCGCTGCGCGACTGAGGCGCGCACATGGCACGCGACATCCCCAGCGCCTTGGTCACCGACGGCGCACCGCTCTACGTCTCCGAGCGCAAGGTATACCCGCGCGAGATTTACGGCCGCTTCCAGCGCCTGCGCGTGCTTGCCGTGGTGGTGTTGCTTGGCCTGTATTACATCGTGCCCTGGCTGCAATGGGGCCAGCGCCAGGCGGTGCTGTTCGACCTGCCGGCGCGCAAGTTCTACATCCTCGGCCTCGCCTTTTGGCCCCAGGACTTTTTCTTCCTCGCCCTGTTGCTGGTGATGGCCGGGCTGTCGCTGTTCTTTTTCACCGCCGTCGCTGGACGCCTGTGGTGCGGCTATGCCTGCCCGCAGACGGTGTGGACCGAAGTCTTCCTGTGGATGGAACAGTGGACAGAAGGCGACCGCGCGCACCGCATGAAGCTTGACGCGGCGCCGTGGTCGGCCAACAAGCTGCGCCGCAAGGCTTCAAAGCATGCCCTGTGGTTGGTCTTTGCGCTGTGGACCGGCTTCACATTCGTCGGCTTCTTCACCCCGATCCGCGAACTCGCCGATCGCCTCGTCCCCTTCGCCTGGAGCGGATGGGAAACCTTCTGGGTCCTGTTCTACGCACTGGCGACCTGGGGCAATGCCGGCGTGTTGCGCGAGCAGGTGTGCAAGTACATGTGCCCGTATGCGCGCTTCCAGAGCGCGATGTTCGACCGCAACACCTTGATCATCAGCTACGACCCGATGCGCGGCGAGCCACGCGGGGCACGCAAGAAATCGGCGCTGTCGAGCGTGCTCGAGCGCGCGCGCGGATTGCTCTCGCCCGAGCTGGCCGAAGCCTCGGTCGTTGCCGCCGCGCACAACCGCAGCGCCGCCGACCTGCGCGCTGGTGCCCGCGCCACCACTGGCCTGGCCGTGGATGCTCCGGCCGGGAGCGTCGCCGCGCCGCTGGTCAGTGGACCCGAAGACCTGGGCGACTGCATCGACTGCACCATCTGCGTGCAGGTCTGTCCGACCGGCATCGACATCCGCAACGGCCTGCAATATGAATGCATCGCCTGCGGCGCCTGCGTGGACGCCTGCGATTCGGTGATGGACAAGATGGGCTATCCGCGCGGCCTGGTGCGCTATGCCACCCAGAACGCGATGGACGGCAAGCCGGTGCGCCTGCTGCGGCCGCGCGTGATCATCTACTTCGTACTGCTGGTGCTCCTGCTGTCCGGCACCATCGCCGGCATCGCGCTGCGCAAACCGCTGATCGTCGACATCATCCGCGACCACCAGCTGTACCATCTCGACGACGACGGCAACGTCGAAAACGCCTACACCCTGCGCCTGGTCAACAAGGACAACATGGTGCATCGCTATGTACTCTCGCTGCGCGGCGACAAGGCACTCCGGCTGGACCATGTGCCGGCGGTGATCCATGCCGCGCCCGAGGAAGTGCTCACCATCCCGGTCACCGTGGCTGCCGAAAGCGGCACCGTGCATGGCGGCACCGACCTGCGCTTCATCGTGCGCGACCTCGATACCGGCCTGGTGATGCACGAGGAAACGCGCTTCTACGGACCGACGGCGCCATGAACGATTCACGCCGGAACCGTGCACGCTGGCTGCAGCCGGAACTCGCGCTGGTGTTGCTGATTCCGCTCGCCGCCGTGATCGGTGGGCTGTGGACCCTGCACCTGGC
>JBKJMY010000023.1:0-4500 GCA_046596115.1 Arenimonas sp. | reverse complement strand
GGACATCAGTCATTGCGAAGCTCCGGCACGACAGTGACGCCGGCCTCATCAGGGGTGGAATCGCCGGGATCGGCGTTGCTGGCAGCGGCGGCTGTGCCGGCGCTGGTTTCGGTTTCTATTTCGGCTTCTATTTCAGTTTCTATTTCAGTTGCGGCATCGATATCGGATAAGGAATCAGCAGGCGACCCGAGGTGCGCGTCGAAATCCGCGTCGAAGTCGCCATTCTGATCGGAATCGGAATCGGAATCGGAATCGGCATCCGCATCCGCATCGGTATCGGTATCGGTATCGGTATCGGTATCGGTATCGGCATCCAGATCGCTGTCCGGCTCGAGGCTGCCGTCGGCCATCGCCGCGGAGGCAACGCCCGGCGGGCCGTCGAACGGGAATTGCGGTTCCAGTTCCGGGATGTCCTTGAGTTCGGACAGCGTGGGCAAACCGTCCAGACTCTTCAGCCCGAAGTAGTCCAGGAACGTGCGCGTGGTGCCGAACAGTTCCGGGCGCCCGGGCACGTCACGGTGGCCGATCACGCGGATCCACTCGCGCTCCTCGAGCAGCTTGACCGTGCTCGAACTCACGCCGACGCCGCGGATCTGTTCGATCTCGCCGCGGGTGATCGGCTGGCGGTAGGCAATCAGCGCCAGGGTTTCGAGCGTGGCGCGGGTGTACTTGGCCTGGCGCTCGGTCCACAGGCGGGCGACGAACTCGTGCACGTCCTGCTTGACCTGGAAGCGAAAGCCCGAGGCAACCTCGACCAATTCGACGCCGCGATCGGCGCACTGTTCGCGCAACACATCAAGCGCCCGCTGGATGGAGTTGACGCCGGGGCTCTCATCGTCCGTGAACAGGGCGGTCAGCTGGGCGATGGTCAGGGGTTGTTGCGAGGCCAGCAGGGCTGCCTCGACAATGCGACGGATGCGATCGGGATCCATGGGTTTTTCGATGTCAGGCCGGGTCATTGTCGGAGCTGGGCTCCGGCAACAGGTCGGCGTAGGTTTCGGGGTCGTTGGCGGCATCGCCGCCAGCAGCGAGCGATTTCACATAGATCGGGGCAGGCCATCTCGTGGCCTCGGGGCCTTTCGCGGCAGCGGCTTCATCCTGCACGAGTTCAAGCAGTTGTTCCTTGGCCAGTTCCAGCACCGACAGGAAGCTGACCACCACGCCGGCCCGGCCTTCCTCGGGATTGAACAGGCTCTCGAACGGGTGGAACGCGCCATCGGCAAGACGCCCCAGTACCTCGCCCATGCGCTGGCGCACCGACAGGGCCTCGCGGACGATGGCATGGTGGCTGAACATGTCGGCGCGCTTGAGTACGTCGCGCAGCGCCAGCAGCATTTCACGGATGTCCACCGGCGGCGGCACGCGCACTGCGACACGCTCGGGCACGAAGGCATTGGCGGCGCTGGTGTCGCGTTCCATGCGCGGCAGGGAATCGATGTCTTCGGCGGCCTTCTTGAAGCGCTCATATTCCTGCAGGCGGCGTACCAGCTCGGCACGCGGGTCGTGCTCCAGGCCTTCGTCGAGGCTGGCGCGCGGCAGCAGCATGCGCGACTTGATCTCGGCCAGGATGGCGGCCATGACCAGATATTCGGC
Organism: Arenimonas sp.; assembly: GCA_046596115.1. Taxonomy (GTDB): domain Bacteria; phylum Pseudomonadota; class Gammaproteobacteria; order Xanthomonadales; family Xanthomonadaceae; genus Arenimonas. The sequence continues at coordinate 2,907 of JBKJMY010000023.1, read as the reverse complement.
GGCCAACTCGAAGCGCAAGTCCTGCAGCACGTCGATGTAGTCCACGTACTGCCGGGTGATCTCGGCCACCGGGATGTCGAGAATGTCCAGGTTCTGCCGGCGGATCAGGTACAGCAGCAGGTCGAGCGGGCCCTCGAACGCCTCCAGGATGACCTCGAGCGCATCCGGCGGGATGTACAGGTCCTGCGGCATTTGCAGCACTGGCTGCCCCTTGAACACCGCCAGCGGCATTTCCTGCTGCTGGGGCGGGCTCGGGAAGGCGGCATCAGGCGCGGGGTGCGCGAGCGGCTCGTTCATGGATCGATGTGCAAGGCGTCAAGGTCCGGATCAGGCTCCCGTGGGAGCGGTGCGGCGGGAGCGGTGCTGCGTGGAAACTCGGTTCAGATCGCCACCGGGTGGAATCCCTGTCGCAAGACCACCGGCTGCTCGCCGGTGCAGTCCACGATGCTGGTTGGTCCCGGTTCGCAATCACCGGCATCCAGCATGAGATCCACCCAAGGAAGGCACCGTTCCGCCACCGATTCGGCCTCATGTGCGACGAGATCATCCTCGTCGGGAAACACCAGGCTGGTGGACAACAACGGCTCCCCCATCGCTTCCAGCAAGGCCTTGGCGACCACGTGGTCGGGCAGGCGAATGCCGATGTCGCGGCGCTTGCTGCGGCCGCTGTTCTTGATGCGCTTGGGCAATTCCGAGGAGGCTGGAAGGATGAACGTGCATGGCCCCGGGGTCAGCGATCGCATCAGCCTGAAGGCTGGATCGTCGAGCCGGGCCAGGCGGCCGGCCTCACTCAATTGCCGACAGAGTAAGGTGAAAGGGTGCTTGGTGTCCAGTTGCCGGATCCGCTGGACCCGCTCCTCGGCCGCCTTGGAGTTCAGCGCCCAGACCAGCGCATAGCCCGCATCGGTCGGGCACAGGCCGAGCGCTCCGCCCTTCAATCCCTCCGCACTCTTGAGCACCAGGCGCTCCTGCGGCGTCACTGGATGGATGTCGTGGCGGATGGTCATCGCCGTATGATGCAGGCCCGCACCGATTCGGAACAGCCCGCCCATGGCCATGTGGTACGCGATTACCGGAAACGACCGCCCCGGCTCCCTGGCGGCGCGACTGGCCGCCCGGCCGGCGCATATTGCCCGTCTCGAGGTTCTGCGCGATGCCGGAAGGCTGCGCCTGGCTGGGCCGTTTCCCGCGATCGATTCGATCGACCCGGGTCCGGCGGGATTTACCGGCAGCCTGATCGTGGCCGAATTCGGTTCGCTGGCCGAGGCCCGCGCCTGGGCCGACGCAGATCCCTACGTCGAGGCGGGGGTATATGCCTCGGTGGATGTGCGGCCGCTGCGCATCACCTTGCCGTGACCAACGCCGAGCGCATCGATCGCATTCGCGCGGCATTGCAGTCGCTGGCGCCGCTGTCGCTGGAAGTCCGTGACGACAGCCATCGGCATGCGGGGCATGAGGGTGCGCGTGACGGGCGCGGCCATTTTGCGCTGGAAATTGTCAGTGACAGCTTTGCCGGACTGGCGCCGCTGGCTCGGCATCGGCGCGTGTACGCGGCGCTGGGGCAGATGATGGAGACCGATATCCATGCGTTGCAGATTCGGGCGCGGACGGGTGCGGAGGCTGAAGTCGGGGGCTGATGGCGCGGACTGATGGCGGGGACGGATGGCGGGGTGGCCGGAATCGCGGCTGGCTTTAGACAGACCAATGTCTGGTCAGCCGCTCCCACAGATTGTGGTGCTCCTGGAGATCGCGGCTGAAGCCGCTCCCACAGGTCGCTGGCACAGGCCGCTGGCACGCATCGGGCATAATGGTGGGTGTTGCGCGCCGTGCGTGTGCGCTTTTGCGAAGACTTCAGACATGACCCAGACCATTGCGGTGATCCGCGGCGACGGCATCGGCCCCGAGATCATGGACGCCACCCTGCACGTCCTTGGCAAGCTCGACCTCGGCCTCGACTATCAATTCGTGGATGCGGGCCTGTCCGCCTACGAAAAGACCGGCGAGCTGTTGCCCACCGCCACGCTGGACGCCATCACCCGGCATCGCGTCGCGCTCAAGAGCCCGCTGACCACGCCGGTCGGCGAGGGCTTCAGCTCGATCAACGTCGAGCTGCGCAAGCGCTTCGACCTGTACGCCAACGTGCGGCCGGCGATCAGCTTCCCGAACACCAAGTCGCGCTATACCGACATCGACCTGATCACGGTGCGCGAGAACACCGAGGGTGCCTATATCGGCGAGGGCCAGAGCGTCAGCGCCGATGGCGAGACCGCCGTCCTGACCCAGAAGGTGACCCGCACCGGCTCCGAGCGCATCGTGCGCTACGCGTTCGACCTCGCACGTCGTGTTGGTCGCAAGAAGATCACCGTGGTGCACAAGGCCAATATCCTCAAGTCCACGTCGGGCCTGTTCCTGAAGGTCGCGCGCGAGGTGGCAGCGCAGTATCCCGACATCCATTGCAACGAGATGATCGTGGACAACACCTGCATGCAGTTGGTGATGCGTCCAGAGCAATTCGACGTGATCGTGACCACCAATCTGTTTGGCGACATCATTTCCGATCTCTGCGCCGGCCTCGTCGGCGGACTGGGCCTCGCGCCCGGTGCCAACATCGGCAAGGACGCGGCGATTTTCGAGGCAGTGCATGGTTCGGCGCCGGATATCGCCGGCAAGGGCGTCGCCAATCCGGTCGCGTTGCTGCTGGGTTCAATCCAGATGCTCGAGCACTTGGGCCGGGTGGATGAAGCGCGCCGCCTGCGCGCGGCGATCATCGCGACGATGGCCGCGAAGGATGAGCTGACGCCGGACCTGGGCGGCACCGGGACGACGTCGTCGTTTGCCGAGGCGATCGCCTCGCGCCTGTAGGCGCAGCCCTGGGGCATTCCTGCGCCCAGGGTGAGCTCGGTTCGA
>JBKJMY010000140.1:0-3622 GCA_046596115.1 Arenimonas sp. | reverse complement strand
CGAAAAGCTTGCCGACCGCATGCCTCCGCTCAACCCCGTCCTCAACACGCCCGATTCGATCTTCGACGACAAGATGGCTGTGGTGAACGCCAGCGGCCGCGGGGATATCCGCGGCGTCGCGATACCCCTGCTGCTGGATCTGGCGCGCAAGTCGGTGTTCCTGCACGACAACTCGGTGGCCAGCCTGGACCAGTTGTTCGACCCGCGCCGCGGGCCGAAGGCGCCGCACCCGTTCTACCTGGCGCCGATGAAGCGCGGCGACATGATCGCCTTCCTGCGAGGACTCGACACCAGCGCCGCGCACTCGCCGGCGGTCGCGCAGCATCCAGCGTCGAATCGCGCAGCACAGCCAAGGGTGGCCATCGCCCGCCGTTGACGCTCCGGACAGGCGCCCGCTGGTACGAGGCGTGCCTGACCGCTTCGTGTGCTGCCCATGACTAGCCTGTGTCATCGGCGTCGCGCCGATACGACCCTCAGAATCCGGGAGGCATCTCGGACGCGACGTTTACCTTGCGCTCCAGCGCCAAGCCGACGCGCCCGATGGTGCCCTCATCGAACAATCGCCCAATCAACGTCACGCCGTGCGGCACGCGACGCGGCGGGTTGAATGTCGGCAGGGGATTGGCCGGATCCGGCGCCCAGTCACTGCGCGCCTCGCTGACTTCGACGAAGCCGGTGCGCAGGGTCAGCGACGGATGGCCGGTGAAATTTGAAATCGTGAGCATCTCGCTGCGCAGCGATGGCACCAGCAGCAGGTCCACTCCCGACATCAGCCGTGCCATTTCCATCGCGACTTTGCGGCGCAGGCGATCGGCCTGCACATAATCCACAGCCGACAGGAAGCGCGACTGCCGGAATAGGTTCGGCCAGGCGTCTGGCACCTGCACCTTGAGCTGGTCATCGGCGCCCGATGCGGTGAGGTCCTCGAATGCCGCGGCAGCCTCGGCGAACAGCAGCAGGTTCATCGAGTCGTACGGCCAATCGGGCAGAGTCACGTCGGTGATGTTCAGGCCGAGGCCTCGAAGCGACTCGACCGCCGCGCGATCAACATCGGTCGCAGGCGCCTCGCGCATCCACTGCGGGAATACGCCAACGCGCAGGCCACGCACGGGTCCGTCTGCATTGAAGGGCAGGCCTGCCGCCACGCTGCCGACATCGCCCGGATCGGGGCCGCTGATGGCGCGCAACACCAGCATCGCATCCTCGACTGCACGGGTCATCGGCCCGAGTTTGTCCATCGACCAGCACAGGGTCATCGCGCCGGTGCGCGGGACGCGTCCGTAGGTTGGGCGCAGGCCGGTCACGCCGCAACGCATGCTTGGCGCGATGATGCTGCCCTCGGTTTCGCTGCCGATGGCGAATGCCACCAGTGCCGCCGAAACCGCCGCGCCGGGGCCCGCGCTTGAACCCGAGGCGCCCTCTTCCGGCAGCCAGGGATTCATCGTCTGTCCGCCGAACCAGATGTCGTTGAGCGCAAGCGCACCCAGGCTGAGCTTGGCAATCAAGATCGCGCCGGCTGCTTTCAGGCGCGCAACCACCACCGCGTCTTTGCTTGGAACGTTATCGCGGAACGGCTCGGCGCCCCACGTGGTGGCGATGCCGGCGCTGTCGAGCAGATCCTTCACGCCGAACGGAATGCCGTGCAGGGGTCCGCGGTATTTTCCAGCGGCGATTTCAGCATCGGCCGCGCGGGCTGCGGCCAGCGCTTGCGCGCGCGGCACCAGCGTGATCACCGCGCGCAGTTGCGGGTCGAAGCGCGCGATGCGTTCGTAGTAGATCGACGTCAACCGTTCGGCGCTGAGCTTGCGCGCCTGGATCCAGTGCGCCAGCCGCCACACCGGCGCATGGGCGATCGCCGCATCATTGGCGGGCAAGGGACCGGCATCAACCTTGCTGGCGACGAAGACAGCATCGGTCGTGGCCGGCGCCATGCCGGGCAGGATCGGATTCCATTGTCCCGCCGGCGCGATGCCCGGTTCCAGCGCCAGTTTGCGCGGCCCGGTGCGGCGCTCGTAAACCGACGCCAGGGTGCGCCGCCAACTGCCAGCCGCCATCTCGCGTTCGGCGGGCGTCATCGCCACCTGCATCAGCTTTTCCGCCTCGGCAAACGTGGCAGGCGTGACCTCGGGTCCCACCTGCGGGGCGGTGCCAAAGGCCGGCGGTGCGCCGGGAGTGGTGGTGGGAGCTGGCGTCCGGGGGGGCGTGTCGGCGGCTGCGGCCAGGGCAGGCGTCACGATGATGCTGGCCCCCAGGACACTCAGGGGAGCGGTCAGCAGGAACTCTCGTCGCGTATTCATGGGCGGCCCTTGGTCGGTTCGGTCGAGTATATGTCCGACCCCGGGTTGGCCGAACACAAGACGTTTGCCGCTCGCCTCTGGTCCTCGCGTTGGCGGCATTACGGGCTGTTGTTCCGCCCCCCGAGTGGAAACCAATGAATCGACTGCCAATAGTGGGCGCCGGCCTCCCCGCATCCGTCGCGGATGCGCGCTCCGGGGAACCGGGTGCCGCTTTCCAACGCGGCTTCGACGCCTCGGCCGGCGACCAAATGGGAACACATAGTGCCCGCTGAGGTACGCGTCCCGCTGCGTGTACTGGCAAGGCGCCATTCCCGATTCCCAATTACCTGCAGGGTTCCAAGTAGGCCCGCGTTCCCACTCACGACGAGGATTCGCCATGCGTTGCAAGCTTGTCTGCTACTCACTCCTGCTGGCCATGCCGATGCTGCATGGTTGCGCCCAATCCGCCGCACCGGCGCCTGCGGGCGCGACTCCAGCCGCGAGCGGGGAAGCCGCGTCGGTCCCGACACCAGTGGCAACACCCGCCCCGCCGGCGTCCGTCGCCGATGTCCCTGTCCCCGGCGGCGCAAGCCGGGCCTGCAACCGCGTTACCGCCAGCGAACTATCGGCGATCGTCGGGATGCCCATGGGCGCCACAGCCAATGACGGCAACGAGGGCATCACGTCCTGCAGCTATGCACCCGTCGCCGGCAAGGGCCCGTCGGTCGAATACACCATTTCTGCCGGTGATGGCGCCTCGACCCTGAGCATGGGCCGCGAAATGAAGAACTACGACCCGGCGCCAGGCAAGGCGTTCGCGGGCATCGGCGAGGACGCCGACGTGATCGGGGCGGCCGTGGTGATCAACGACCACGGCGACATGGTCTCGTTGCGCCTGGTCGGTATCGGCCGTGCCGACGAGCCGGCCGTGGCGAAGAAAATCTATGATGCGTCCCAGGGAAATGGTCAATGAAACGCCCCGTGCGGGTCGCGGCGCGCGCGCAGCCCGGCTTGGATGCATCCGTGCGCTTGCATCTCGCACGACGTGACGGTCCCTGAACCGGCACATGGATCTCGCCGACATCGGGCAGGGCCACGGCGGAGAGCTGCTGGCGCCGTTCAGCGCGGCAGAACGCGAGGACTTTTTCACCAGCATCGCCCGCCACCGGCGCGCGGCCGCACGGGTGGGATGGCTGGCGAACGCGTGCGCGCTGGTGCTGGCGTTGGTCGTGGCGATGCTGATGGCCCCGCTGTTCTACGCGGTGCTCGGCATCGTGCTGGACGTGGTCAACCTGGTGCTGCCGACGCCTGACCTGATCGGCACCGTCAACACGGCCGTCATGGGC
>JBKJMY010000238.1:0-6548 GCA_046596115.1 Arenimonas sp. | reverse complement strand
TCTTTTTTCGCAGTACACGGGGCCTTGGACTTAATGATGGACATCCCGGGTGAGTCGAAACGTGCGATCCATGCGTACAAGGCAGAAAAGTACGACGAGGCCTTGCGCTTGGCGCTCGCCCTCTCGAAGGAGAACGATCGAATGGGCCATCTCCTGACGGGCCTGATCTTTGAGATGGGCCTCTCGGGTCAAGGCGTCCAACTTGATCGCGCTTACCGCAGCTTTGAATGCATGGCGAAGGGGTTCGATGATGATGAAGGCTTCCTCGGCTGTGCGCGCATTTTGATGCTGCGTAATGACGGAGAGGATCACGCAATTGATTTAGTTCAACAGGCCATAGCGCGCGGGAACAAATTCGCCCCGCTGGTGCTCGGTGACATTTATGTCAGGCAGGCTGATCCGCTGCTGCTAACGCAAGCTCGACGTCTCTATATTCAAAGCGCGCTCCGGGGTGCGGCGTGGGGGTGGCGGCGATGGGCGAATGTCGAGAAGGCAATGGGTAATTCGGGGAGGTGGTTGATGCTTCATCTCGTCGCTACGATTCTGTTCCCCCTTTACCGGCTCGCTGGTGGCCGAGATTCTCTGCGAGAGTCCTAGAGTTAGCGGAAGCCAACGTTCGGCACACGCAGAATTTGCATGTAAACGCCGAGATACTCAGCAGACTGATGGAGATGACAAGACCTGCGAGAGAATCTGACCAGCGCGATTACGATCCGCAGATTGAGAGGTTCCGCTCAACTGATCCGGTGAACACTGGCTTCAAGGCATACGCATACGCCGATAACGAGCCGCATCGCTTCCCCGAGCCGGATGGCCGAGCTCCGGCGGGCTGCGGCAGCGGAAAGTTCAGCGAAAAAAAGAAGTGCAGACTGTTCTCCAGCAGGCACAGGCCTGTTCTCGTCGGGCCGCGGAAGCGCTTCGCAGGCCGCCGGCTTGCACTAGACTGGTGCAATGCCGCCCGCCTCTGCTTCCGCCAATGCCTCCGGGCTCGACGAACTCGCCACGCCGATCGCCTGGTTTGACGCGGGCTGGGCGCTCGCCGACTGCAACGCCGCCTTTGCCAGTTGGCTGGGAGTTTCGGTCCGCCGCCTGCAGGGCATATCCCTGGCAGCACTGGACGTCGAAGCCGAACGGCTGGTCGCGCTGGCGCCCTTGCTTGCCGGCCGCGGTGAGCCCATGCGCGTGCATCGGGCGCGGATGGCCTTTCCCGGTGGCACCGAGCGCTTTGCCGAGCTGTGGCTGTCGCCGCTGCCGGCCGGCGGCGCCTGCCTGGAAGCGCATCCGACCGGCGAGTTTCCGGGCGAGGATCCCGCGACTGCGCTGCCGGCCGCGTTGTCGGCGGCATTGAAGGGGCTGGCGCACGAGATCCGAAATCCCCTGGCAGGCATGAAGGGTGCGGCGCAATTGTTGGCGCGCCGGGTGGAACCGCGCGAGGCCGAGTTGGTGCAACTGATCGCCACCGAAGTCGATCGTTTGGCAGCCCTGGTGGAGCGCCTGATGAATCCTGCGCCGCCGAACGCATTGGCGCGCATGAACATCCACGGTGCACTGGAACGTGTGCGCTTGCTCGCCGATGCCGAGGCCGCGTGGTCGGTCAAGCTGGTGCGCGATTACGACCCGAGCCTGCCGGACATCCTGGGCGACGCCGACCGGCTCGCGCAGTCGCTGTGGAACCTGGTGCGCAATGCGCTGGAATCCGGCGCCGGGACGGTGTCGCTGCGCACGCGCGCCGAGTACGGCGTGCTGATCGGCCACAGCGCGCATCGATTGGCCGTGCGCGTGGAGATCGCCGACAACGGCCGCGGCGTGCCCGACGACCTGGCCGAACGCATCTTCCTGCCACTGGTTTCCGGACGCGCCGAGGGCACCGGCCTGGGCTTGCCGCTTGCCCAGCAGGTGGCGCGTGAGCATGGCGGGTCGCTGAGCTACCGTTCGCGCCCCGGGCATACCGTGTTCACGCTGCTGCTGCCGGTCACCGAATTCGAACAGGAAGCCGCAATGCCGGTCGGTGATGAAAATCAAGAGGTAGATGCAATCGCCGATGCAATCAAAAACGCAAACGCAAACGCAAACGCAAACGCAAACGCAAACGCAAACGCAAACGCGGCCCCACCCGGTGCGCCCGCGCCATCTGCCCCGGAGCCAAACAATGACTGAGCGCGCGCCAATCTGGCATCCGGCCAGCGTGTGGGTGGTGGACGATGATCGCAGCGTGCGCTTCGTGCTGGCCGAGGCGCTGCGCGAAGCAGGCTACCGCGTGCAGGCATTCGACAGCGCACGCAGCGCACTCGACGCCCTGGCAACCGAAACGCCGCCCGAACTGGTGTTCACCGACGTGCGCATGCCGGGTCTGGATGGCCTCGGGTTTCTTGATGCGCTCAAGGTGCGCGACCCGACCCTGCCGGTGGTAGTGATGTCCGCCTACACCGATATTGCGAGCACCGCCGGCGCCTTCCGTGGCGGCGCGCACGAATTCCTGTCCAAGCCCTTCGACCTTGACGAAGCCGTTGCGCTGGCCGAGCGCAGCCTGCCGCCGGCACGACGCATGGCCGCCGCGCACGCAGGCCCAGACAGCACGCAGCCCGACGACAGCAACGCACCGCGCCAGGACGGCAACGCACCCGAGGTGACCCCGCCATACGAGCCTGCGCACGCCGGCGCGCGCGGCGCACCCCGCGCGCCCCGCGCCACCGCACTGCTCGGCCAGGCCCCTGCGATGCGCGCCTTGTTCCGCGCGATCGGTCGACTCGCCCAGGCACCGCTCGGCGTGCTGATCACTGGCGAAACCGGCACCGGCAAGGAACTGGTCGCGCGCGCCCTGCACCGCGAGTCGCCGCGCGCCGCCAAGCCTTTCGTCGCACTCAACACTGCGGCCATTCCGGCCGATCTGCTCGAGTCGGAATTGTTCGGACACGAAGCCGGCGCCTTCACCGGCGCCACCCGTCGGCATATCGGCCGCTTCGAGCAGGCCGACGGCGGCAGCCTGTTTCTCGATGAAATTGGCGATATGCCCGCCTCGTTGCAGACGCGCTTGCTGCGCGTGCTTGCCGAGGGCGAGTTCTTCCGCGTTGGTGGCCGCGGACTGATCCGGGTGGACGTGCGGGTGCTGGCCGCGACTCACCAGGACCTGCCGCAACTGGTTGCCGAGGGACGCTTCCGCGCCGACCTTTTCCATCGCCTGGATGTTGTGCGGCTGGCGCTGCCGCCCTTGCGCGAACGCAAGGCCGACCTGCCCGTGCTGGTCGCGCGCTTCCTCGCCGACGCGGCGGTCGAGCTGGGCTCGCCGGTCAAGCGACTCCAGCCTGATGCCTTGCGTCGGCTCGAGCAGCACGACTGGCCCGGCAATGTGCGTGAACTGGAAAACCTTTGCTGGCGGATTGCTGCACTGGCCCCGGGGGAATCGCTGGGCGTGCAGGCCCTGCGGGCCTTGTTCGACCCGCCCCCGGCAGCCGGCATCCTCGCCGAAGGGACCGCCGCGCACTCAGCCTCGCACTCAGCCGCGCACTCGGCCGCGCACTCGGCCTGGCAATCGGCACTGGCCGAGGCGGTGCGCGCTGCGCTGACCGACGAGCAGACTGACATCCACGCGCAATTGCGCGCGCGCTTCGACCAGGTGCTGCTGGAAGCCGCGCTCGAGCACACCGGTGGGCATCGCCAGCGCGCCGCGCTCGCGCTCGGCTTGGGTCGCAACACCCTCACGCGTAAACTCGGGCCTGTCCGCCCACGGAAACGCCCATGACCTCCCCGCCCGTCCACCTCGAACCGCTCCGCGTGCGCGCCGCAAACGGCGACGACGTATCGTTGATGGGGCGCTGGGCCGAGGCCATGGCGCTGGAGACCGAAGGCAAACCACTGGATGCCGACACCGTGCATCGTGGCATCGCCGTGGGTGTTGCCGATCCAGCGCGCTCGCGCTACTACATCGCCGACCTCGGCGGCCAGCCGGTCGGTACGATGATGACCACGTTCGAGTGGAGCGACTGGCGCAACGCCTGGTGGTGGTGGATCCAGAGCGTCTACGTCGCGCCCGAGCATCGCCGCCGTGGCGTGTATCGCGCGATGTTCGGCTACGTGTCCACGCTGGCGAAGGCCCAGGGCGACGTGTGCGGTTTGCGCCTGTACGTCGAGCGCGAAAACACGAGCGCGATGCGTACCTACGAATTCCTCGGCATGAAGGAATCGGGCTACCGCCTGTACGAACTCGACTTCTGAGGCGCTAGCGCGCCATCCATTCGCGCGGATCGCTGCCTGAGGGGCAGTGCGCGAAACACACTTGAATGCCATGCGCCTCGAGCAGTGCAGCCAGTTGTCGTTGCCGCATCTGGAAGCGTTCGAATTGGCGCGACAGCCGCGCGGCGTCATCGCCCGGCGGCGCCCAGCCGCCCGTACGCCAATTGGCCTCGTCAAGCAGCGCGATCTGCGCGCGGCCTTCATGCACGCGCACCAGCGGCTCTGGCGGAGCGTCGAGCCACGCGACCGCTGACGAATCAAGCAAGGCGGACTCGACCAGCGGCCAGGCGCCGGCCAACCCGGCGTGTTCGTATTGCATCGCCATCATCGCGGCGAGGTCGTGCACGGTAAGGTAGCGCGCGTGTTCGATCGCCGCGCCGAACGCCTCCTGCGCGAACAGCGCGGTGCCGGCGCCGGCCATGCCGGCATCGAGCAATACCTGCTCAAGCCGGTCGCCCACTTCCTCCATTGCCTCGCTGTCGCCCTGCAGCACGAAGGGCAGCAGGCGGAACGCGCCGCCGGCGTAGTCCGCGGCGGGTTGCAGGGCGGGCGGGAGCTGGTCGTCGTGCGAGCCGAAAGCGATCAGGCGCGCGCCGCCATCCTCGGCCGCCGGCGCGCGGGCGACCAGGCGTTGCAGTTCGACGTGCACCGGCCAGCCCGGGCGCAGCAGTTCCACCGGGTCGAACGCTGCGGCCAGCAGGCCCAGGTCCAGACCGGCGGCTTCCGGGACCAGCCGGCCGAGGTCGGCTGCCACCAGCGCAGCCAGCCCGGCAGCACCAGCTTGCGACAGGGCGAGCGCGGGCGGCGCATCGCCGGCGCGCAATTCCAGGGCCAGGGCGCCGAAACAACCAGTCGCAGCCGCGTTCGGGAAGGTGGGCATTGCGTCTCCATACGCCAAGGTTTGGAATCCCGGCCACGGCCCACTAAACTCTGGCCAGAGCACAGTCTAACCGCGTGCCCGCCGTGCCTCGCTTCGCCGCCCACTGCTTCGCCGCTACCCGCTCCGCCACCATCCGCTTCGCCGCCACTCGCTCCGTCGCCCACCGCAAGGACCGTCCATGCCTTCCGCCCGTCGTCCCGTTGCCGTCCTCGGTGGCGTCCGCATCCCCTTCTGCAAGAACAACAGCAACTATTTCGACGTCGGCAACCTGGGCATGTCGATCAAGACGTTGGGCGCGCTGGTGGAAAAGTACGGCCTGCAGGGCGAAGTCCTGGGTGAAGTGGCAATGGGCGCGGTGCTCAAGCATTCCTCGGACTGGAACCTGGCGCGCGAGGCCCTGCTGTCGTCGGGCCTGTCAGCGCTGACCCCGGGCATCACCTTGCAGCGTGCCTGTGGCACCGGGCTGGATACGGTCATCACGATCGGCAACAAGATTGCCCTGGGCCAGATCGAGGTGGGCATCGGTGGTGGCTCCGACACCACCTCGGACGTGCCGATCGCGGTAGGCAAGCGGCTGCGCCGGCGGCTGCTCGACATCAACATGGCGCGCAGCGTTGGCCAGCGCCTGCGTGCGGCGATCAAGGGGTTTTCCGTGCGCGAATTCAAGCCGGAATTCCCGGCCGTGAGCGAGCCTCGCACCGGCATGACCATGGGCGAGCACTGCGAGTTGATGGCCAAGGAGTGGAAGATCCCGCGCGTGGAGCAGGACCAGCTCGCCTTCGAGTCGCACAAGAAAGCCGCCGCCGCCTATGAGCGCGGATTTTTCAAGGACCTGGTGGTTCCGTTCCGCGGCCTGGAGCGCGACGGCATCCTGCGCGCGGACACGACGCTGGAAAAACTCGCCTCGCTCAAGCCGGCGTTCGACAAGCGCTCAGGCCATGGCACGCTCACCGCAGGCAATTCGACCAACCTGTCCGACGGCGCCTCGGCGGCGCTGCTGTCATCGGTGGAGTGGGCGAACGCGCATGGCAAGGACATCCTGGCCTACCTGGTGGACGCACAGGTGGCCGCGGTGGATTTCGAACACGGCGAGGGCCTGCTGATGGCGCCGACCGTGGCCGTGCCCGACATGCTCAAGCGCAATGGGCTGACCCTGCAGGATTTCGACTTCTATGAAATCCACGAGGCGTTTGCCGCGCAGGTGTTGTGCACGCTGAAGGCCTGGGAGTCCGAGGACTATTGCCGCAAGCGGCTGGGACTCGACGCCGCCTTGGGCGCAATTGATCGCAGCAAGCTCAACGTAGTCGGCTCGTCGCTGGCGGTGGGACATCCGTTCGCCGCGACCGGCGCGCGCATCGTTGCCACCGCGGCGAAGTTGCTGGCCGAGCGCGGCTCGGGTCGCGTGCTGATCTCGATCTGCACCGCCGGCGGCATGGGC
>JBKJMY010000147.1:0-7795 GCA_046596115.1 Arenimonas sp. | reverse complement strand
AGGTGACAATCGGCACCCGCGCGGGATTTCCGCGGGCGCTACAGTTGCTCCCTGGATTTTGCAGGATTCCATCATGGCCAGCACCGCCCTCGTGCAACCCCTCGTGTTCACCGGATTACTCGGATGGGTGTACTACCGCCGCATCCGCAGCAGCTTTGGCCGCCAGCCATGGCGACAGACGCGGGTCGCCATCCGCATGGTGATTCTCACCATTGCGCTGCTTGCCCTGGCGATGGCGGCCGTGTACGTGCCCGGCGCCTCGCTCACCGTGGTCGGTGGCCTGGCGATTGGCGCGCTGCTGGGTGCATTCGGCTTGCGCCACACGCACGTGGAGTTGGCCGAGGGAAAGCGCTGGTACACGCCCAACCCCTGGATCGGCGGCGCCTTGTCGCTGCTGCTGGTGGGCCGACTGGCGTACCGCATGGGCAGCAGCGTATTCGGAAGTGGCGTGGCCCAGGCGAGCCAGAATGCCAGCCCGCTCACGCTGGGTATCGCGGCCACGCTGGTTGCCTATTACGTGCTCAACGGTGCAGGGCTGTGGTGGCGCATGCGAGAACTATCGCCGGCTGCGTGATCTGCGCGCCTGGCGACCGAGCTCGGCGCCGCAGGCAACCCATGGCCGATCCTCGGGCCCTGGCCGCTCGGAGGCAATGGCGCGAATCAGCGTGTCTTGCGGAAAACGTTCTGGTTTAAGAAGGCCGTCCGGCTTGTGCCCCCGACCTGCGAACCAGGGCACGCATGGTCAGGCCCTGGACGAGGATGGAGAACACGACGACCGAATAGGTCAGGGCAAGCAGGAGGTCGCGCTGACTTCCCAAGGGCAGGCTCAAGACAAGGGCAACTGAAATGCCGCCGCGCAGGCCGCCCCAGGTGAGGATCCGCCAGGCATTTGGCGGCAGCTTGAACCAGCCACGCAGCGCTGCCACCGGCATGCCCACCGCCACCACCCTGGCCAGCAGGGCCAGGAAGGGTGCCGCGATGACTGCGACGATGGTGTCGGTTTGGAACTCGACGATGATGATCTCCAGTCCCAGCAAAACGAACAGCAGGGCATTGAGGATGTCGTCGAGCAGCGACCAGAACAGGTCGACATGGTGGCGGGTGGCATCCGACATCGCCAGTTCGCGACCGTGGTTGCCGATGATCACGCCCGCCACGACCATCGCCAGCGGGCCCGACACATGCAGCTGGTGCGCCAGCTCGTAGCCGCCGAGCACACCGGCCAGGGTCAGCAGGACTTCGACCTTGTAGTTGCCGATGCTTCGCAGCAACACGAACAGTACCCAGCCAAGGATGCCGCCGAGCAGGAAGCCGCCGCCGGCCTCGCGCATCAGCAGCATCCCGGCCTCGGCGGCGCTCGGGGTGTGTTCGCTGGATGCGATGCCGACCAGCAGGGCGAAAAGCACCACGCCGACACCGTCGTTGAACAGCGATTCGCCTGAAACCACCACCGACAAATCCGGTGAGACGCCGGCGTTCCTGAGGATGCCGATCACCGCGATCGGATCGGTGGGCGAAATCAGTGCGCCAAACACCAGGCACCAGGTCAGGGGCAGGAACAGGCCGAGCGGCGGCAACAGCCAGAACAGGCCGATGCCGACGATGGCCGTGGACACCAACGTGCCGATCAGCGCGAGCGCGGCGACTTGCCAGCGATAGGCACGCAACAGGCTCAGGTCGATGTGCAGGGCGCCGGCGAACAACAGCATCGACAGCATGCCGTCAAGCAGCAGCTGCGAGAAGTCGAGCGACTTCAGGACATCCTCTTCGTAGGCATGCAAGGCGCCAAAGCCGGCCCAGTCCAGCGCCACCAGCGTCAGCGAAAGCAGCATTGCACCAACCAGCACGCCGATCGTCGTGGGCAGGCCCAACAGGCGGTGGTTCAGGTATTCCAACAGCGCGGTAATCACCAGGCAGGCGACTGCGGCTTCGAACATCAGGTTTCAGTTGGCGGTTGGCGGGGCGTGAATGCGCGCGGAAAGGGTAACATCCCGGGGGCAGAGCCTCGTGCCTCCACGCTTGGATACGCGACGCGGAAAATCAGGAGATTGCCCATGCAGACTGTCCTCATCACCGGCGCCAATCGTGGTATCGGCCTGGCCCTTGCACGGCAATATCTGGGCCGCGGTGACCGGGTCATCGCAGTGTGCAGGCACGGCAGTGCGGAACTCGCTGCATCGGGCGCGCAGGTCGAGTCCGGCATTGATGTAACTGACGATGCCGCGCTCGCCGCGCTCGCCCAACGGCTGGGCGATACCCGGATCGACGTGGCCTGGCTCAATGCCGGGATCCTCTCGCGCGAGTCACTCGGCCAGATCGACGGCGACGGCTTTGACGCGCTGCGCCGCCAGTTCGAAGTCAATGCGCTCGGCCCGCTTCGGGTCGTGCAGGCATTGCTCGACAAGCTGGCCAGGCATGCCAAGCTCGCGATCATGACCAGCCGCATGGGCTCGGTCGCCGACAACAGCTCGGGCGGGTATTACGGCTATCGTGCCTCGAAGGCCGCGGTGAATGCGATCGGCAAGTCGCTGGCCATCGACCTGCGGCCGCGCGATATCTCGGTGTTCCTCATGCATCCGGGCTACGTCTCTACGGACATGGTTGGCGGCGGTGGCGATATCACGCCGGAGCAGTCGGCGGCGCGCCTGGTGTCGAAACTCGATGTGCTCGAGTTGGACCAGAGCGGAAGCTTCTGGCATTCCGATGGAAGTGCGTTGCCCTGGTGAGGCCTGCGGCGGCCGTGGAGCGGCGCGCAGGGCGCGTCGGCCTGGGTACCGACACAATCCGGACATCTGCCTGACGCGGCAGTGCAACGGCGATCCCTGAGCATGGCGCCAAGCCACCGCCATCCAGGGATACGTCCATGCTTCGCTGGTCCGTTCTCCAAATCGCGCGCGAGGAAGCATGGTGCCTCCAGGTCAATCGCTGGGGCGCACACCGGGCGGTGCGTGCCTTCTTCTGCCTGGCGAGCCGGCTCGGTGATGGCGCCTTCTGGTATGCACTGATGGCAGTGCTGGCGGTATCGGACGGCAACCGCGGGCTGATGGCCGCAGCGCATATGGCACTGGTCGGTGGAGTGTCCACCTTGCTCTACCACCGGCTCAAAGGTTGGACGCGCAGGCCACGGCCGTTCGCCGCCAATGGCAGGATCCGCGCCTGGATCGCGCCGCTGGATGAATTCAGTTTTCCTTCCGGGCATACCTTGCATGCGGTCGGATTCAGCCTGGCCGCCAGCATGTGGTATCCGTGGCTGGGCTGGCTGCTGGTGCCGTTCACCCTGGTTGTTGCGGCGTCCCGCATCGTGCTGGGCATGCACTATCCCAGCGACGTGCTGGCGGCGGCGGCTATCGGCGCCGCGCTGGCCGAGGCGGGCGCGCTGCTGTTCTAGCCGGGCGCCGCCGATTTCTGCGCGGCAACCGCGAATTGCAACCCCCGCGGCGCGGTTACTGCTTGCCTTCCAGTTGGGCGCGCATCTGCAATTCCTTCTCGCGCATCGCAGGCGTGAATTCCTCGCCAAAATCCTCCGCTTCGAACAACGGCCGGATCTCGATATCGGAGTCCGAAATCATCGGGTTCGGGCAACGCTTGACCCACGCGATGCACTCGTTGATGTCCTTGCACTGCCACAGCCAGAAGCCCGCGACCAGTTCTCCTGTCGCGCTGAAAGGACCGTCGACGACCGTGCGCTTGCTGCCGGAGAAGTGCACCCGCGCGCCGTCGCGGCTCGGCTTGAGTCCTTCGCCGGCAAGCATCACGCCGGCTTCGACCAGCGCTTGGTTGAACTTGCCCATGTCGGTGAGCGAGCGTTCGGTGGGCATGGTGCCCGCTTCGGAATCGGCCGTGGCCTTGACCATCACCAGGAATCGCATGTCCTGTCTCCTCGATTTGTGTGGGGATTGTAGGAGCGGAAAGCGCCGCAGGTACATGCCGTCAGGACGGCTCCGCAGCAAGGGTTCAGCCCAACCGGCCCAATGCGGCCAATGCGCGGCCGCGAATTCAGCAGCGGGGCCAAGACCTGGCAACCGGCCGCAAGCCTTTGATTCGACGCATTCTCGTTCATCGGCGGTTTGCCAGACCACGGACAGACTCGCGCCTCAGGCAGCCATCGTTGCCAGGCACAGGAGGTGCCGCATGTTTCGGTCACGACGCTACATTCCTGTCTTCGTGCTGGATGTGGCACTCGCCGGTCCCGCAGCCGCACAGCAAGTGCAGGGGAGCGACCCCAGCGCGCCCCTGAGTCCGACACTCAAGCCGACCACTGCAACGCCGCCCTCGGCCACCTCGGCGGCGCACACGGCGTCGGAAGTCCTTGCCTACCTGGCCGCATACGACTCCATGGGCATCGCGTTGGCGAAGCAGGGCCGAGCGCGATGCAACCGACCTGATCGACAAGCGCCTGCTGTCGGATGTGGCCGATGATCCAAGGCTGGTGAATCATCTGCACGCAACCCACGACTGGATCCAGGCGCAGTCGCTGAAGGCGAACCAGTTGCGCTCGTCGGGCAAGTAGCCGGGCGCAGCCAGGAAGTTCCTTCTTGCGATCCTGAATTTGATCAGCAGCACTGTCCAGGCATCGGCCAAGGGCGTGACGTTGATGTCGGCCCTCCGGGCTGGCGAATCGGATTGCGAAGGTGATCGCGTTCTGCTTCTCGCCGGCGTGCCGGCGGCGTCGCGCCGGCGACCCGCCGGAAATGCGGCCCCGAGTGCGCCGCGCCGGGGCCGGGCCACGACCGCGCCGCGCGGTCGCTTGCCGCAAGCGCCCGCGCAGGAATAGGCTGGGCGGTACCGGCTATCGTCTGGCGGGGAATCCAATCCGAGGGGACCAGCATGCGTTCGATCGTGGCATTCGCCGTCTTTGCCGGCGCCCTGCATGCGGGCGTCATCCATGCCGAGACGACAGGCGCCCAGGACGCGGCGCCGCCGGCGGCCATCGTGCTCCAGGCAGCCCACCTGTTCGACGGACGCAGCGGCCGGCTCGATTCGCCGGGTCTACTGGTGGTGCGCGGCAGGCAGATCGTCGGGATCGGGACCCGGGCGGTGATCCCGGCCGGGGCGCGGGTGATCGAATTGGGTGACGCGACCCTGGTGCCCGGCTTCATCGACGCCCACACCCACGTCACCGGCGACCACGTGGAGAACTGGGCGCAGGGTTTTTACGAAGGCATGCTGCGACTTCCCGTGGAAAACAGCTTCCACGCCGCGCGTAATGCGCAGGTCACGCTGCAGGCGGGCGTGACCACTGTGCGCGATGTCGGATCGAGCGATTTCATGGACATCGCGCTGCGCAACGCGATCGCCCAGGGCCTGGTGCAGGGGCCGCGGATCATCGCGGCCGGCCACGCGATCGGTTCCACCGGCGGGCATTGCGACAGTTCGCCGTTCCCACCCGGGTCGGTGAAGGCCTCGGGCATCCAGGAGGGCGTATGCAACGGGCCCGAGGAGTGCCGGCACGCAGTGCGCGAACAGATGAAGTTCGGCGCCGACGTGATCAAGATCTGTGCCTCGGGCGGCGTGCTCTCGGAGTCCGATCCGGTGGACGTGCCGCAGTTGACGCCGGCCGAGCTCACCGCAATCGTGTCCGAGGCACATGCCTGGGGCCGCAAGGTGGCCGCGCACGCGCATGGCGACCTGGCCGCGCGGCAAGCGGTGGAGGCGGGCGTGGACTCGATCGAGCATGGCAGCTTCCTGACCGAGCAGACCCTGCAGCTGATGAAGCAGAAAGGCACCTACCTGGTTCCCACGCGCACCGCATTGCTGTGGGTGGTGGACAAGGCCGCGAGCTATCCGCCAAAGATCGGCGCCAAGGCGCGGGCGGCGGGGGTCGGCCACGAAAAAGCGATGCGCGCGGCGTTCCGGATTGGCGTGCCGATCGCCATGGGCACCGACGCAGGCGTGTTTCCGCACGGTCTCAATGCACGTGAGTTTGGCGACTTGGTGGATCTGGGCTTGACCCCTGCACAGTCGCTGATGACCAGCAGTTTGGGCGCAGCGCGCCTGCTCGGCGTGGACGGGGAAACGGGCACGCTGGAAGTGGGCAAGTTTGCCGACGTGGTCGCCGTGCCGGGCGATGTGCTGCGCGACATCCGCGCGACCGAGCGGCCCAGCTTCGTGATGAAGCAGGGTGACGTCGTGCGTGGGCCCTGACATGAGCTTGCACCATGCGTGAGTCGAAGGCAGCCAGCATGGATATCCGACAACGTGGAAAACAGGCCGGGGATGGGATGGGCAACGGAGACGCTTCCCAGACGACGCCGGGCGTGCGGCAGGCGGCCATGACCGACGCATCGTGCGTACTCGTCCGGCTCAGGACAGAAACCCGACCCCACCATGACGCCATCGAGGCAGCGCTCGATCTCACGCGCGAAACACTCACGCGCGACGCATATCTCCGTACACTCAAGCGGTTCTACGGCTTTTACCGCCCGCTCGAAGCCGGGCTGGCGGAGGTGGCAGGGTGGACCGAGCGCGGAATCGACTTGGCGCATCGAAAGAAAAGCCCTCTGCTGGAAGCCGATCTGCGGGCGATGGGAGTGGCCAGCCCATCGGCGCTCCCGGTCTGCACCGACCTCCCGGCGCATGGCACGGTCGCCGCCGCTCTGGGCTGCCTGTATGTGCTTGAAGGAGCAACCCTCGGGGGACAGGTCATCAGCCGTTCCGTACAAAAGGCCACTGACATAAGGCTTGACTCCGGCGGCCGCTTCTTCCGGGGTTACGGCGATCGCACCGGCGGGATGTGGCAAGCGTTCCGCGCTGCACTCGTGGCGTTCGCCGTCACGCCCGGGGACAAGAACGAAGTCGTCTCGTCCGCGAAAGATACCTTCTCGAAACTACACCGTTGGACGACCGCTGCAGGCGATATTCGATGATTCAAACAGCCCCACTCCTACCGACACCGTGGGACGGTCAGCCGTACAGCATCAAACGGCATGGCGTCACGCTTACCAACTGCGACAGCGAGCCGGTGCAGACGCCGGGGTGCGTGCTGGCGCATGGGGCGCTGCTGGTGCTGCGGTTGGCGGATCTGACGATCCTGCAGGCGAGCGAGAACACCGGCCGGCTGCTCGGCCATCCGGCGGATACGCTCCTGAACAAGTCTGTCCGCGCCGCCATCGGACTGGACGGGGAAGCGAGCCTGAAAGCGTTCCTGGCGATCGAGCCGACCGACCGCAACCCGCTCCACGTACTCACCCTGCCAGCACGTGGGGACATGCCGCCGCTCGACATGTCGGCGCATACCATCGATGGCGTGGTCGTCGTCGAGTTCGAGGCCACCGGGCGCACTGGTGCCACCGAACCGGACTACTACGCGCTCGTCAAGAAGACCGTCGCCCGGCTGCAGACCGCGAACACACTCCGGGAGTTCTGCGAGGTGACCGCCGACGAGTTCCGGTCCCTCACCGGCCTGGACCGGGTGATGATCTACAAATTCCACGCCGACGGCCACGGCGAGGTGTTCGCCGAGAGCAAGCGGGCCGACCTCGACCCATGGCTTGGGCTGCATTACCCGGCCGAGGACATTCCCAAACCGGCCCGCGAGATGTTCAAGCAGGTCTGGATCCGGCCGCTGCCGGACGTGTCGGGTGACCTGGCCGAACTCGTTCCGCTCGCCAACCCGGAAACCGGCCGACCGCTGACGATGACCTACTGCGCGTTGCGTGGGGCGTCGGTGATGTATACGGAATACCTGAAGAACATGAAGGTGACGGCCGCGCTCACCCTGGCGATCCGCAGCGGCGGGGAACTGTGGGGCTTCATCAACGGCCACCACTACGCCGGGCCGAAGCATGTGCCGTAT
>JBKJMY010000085.1:0-11357 GCA_046596115.1 Arenimonas sp. | reverse complement strand
GGAAAAGATCGCGGCTTACGCCGCTCCTACGGATCGATGCGGGCAGGCGGCGGGCGTCAGTGCCCGCCGTCGATCGCCTTGAGTTCCGAAACCAACTCGGCCACCGCCGCGGCACCGTCGCCGTACAGCATGCGGGTGTTGTCGGCGTAGAACAGCGCGTTTTCGATGCCGGCGAAACCGGTGCCTTTGCCGCGTTTGATGACCACCGTGTTTTTGGACATCGACACATCGAGGATCGGCATGCCGTAAATCGGCGACGCCGGATCGGTTTTCGCGACCGGGTTCACCACGTCGTTCGCGCCGATCACCAGGGACACATCGGTGTTCGGAAATTCCGGATTGATGTCGTCCATGTCGGCGATCAGGTCGTACGGAACGCCCGCTTCGGCAAGCAGCACGTTCATGTGCCCGGGCATACGGCCGGCGACCGGATGGATCGCGAACTTCACTTTCACGCCGCGCTTCATCAGCTGCTGGGCCAACTCCCACACCTTGTGCTGGGCCTGCGCCACGGCCATGCCGTAGCCGGGCACGATCACCACGCGCTCGGCATAAGCCATCATCGCCGCAACGTCGCCTGCCTCGATTGGCTTTTGCGCCCCGTCGATGGCCTTTTGTTCGCCGACCGGCCCAAAACTTCCGAACAGCACGCCGGAGATCGGCCGGTTCATTGCCTTGGCCATCAGCTGGGTGAGCATCGTGCCGGCTGCGCCGACCACCATGCCGGCGATGATCAACGCCTCGATGCCGAGCACGTAGCCTTCGAATGCCACGGCCAGTCCCGTCAGCGCGTTGTACAGCGAGATCACCACCGGCATGTCGGCGCCGCCGATCGGCAGCGTCATCAGGATGCCGGTGGCTAGTGCGCAGATGAAGAAGCCGATGATCAGCGCAGGCGACAGCGTGACGATCGCGCCGATGCCCAGCACGATCGCGGCCAGGAACACCAATGCGTTGAACGCCTGCTGTCCGGGAAAGACATAGCGCCGGTCCATGCGGCCGTCGAGCTTGGCCCAGGCGATGACCGAACCGGTCAGCGAAATCGATCCGATCAACGCGCCGACGACGCCGAGCACCAGGGTCATCTGGCCCGGCCCTGCAATCGCCTGGGCGCCGGCTTCGGCCGCGCCGGTGAAGAACGCGGCCTGCGCGGACGCCACGCCCGCCGTTTGTGCGTGCAGGTGGGCGAATTTGGACAATTCCACCGCGCCGATCGCCGCGGCCGAACCGCCGCCCATGCCGTTGTACAGCGCCACCATCTGCGGCATGTCGGTCATCGCGACCCGCTTGCCAGACCACCAGGCGGCGCCGGCACCAAGCGCGATGGCCAGCGAGATCAACGCGAGGTTGTGCATCCCGCCGCCAGACTCGCCGGGGTAGAAGTACGTTGCGACCGTGGCCAGCAGCATGCCGGCACCCGCCCACTGGATGCCGCTGCGCGCAGTAACCGGCGAGGCCATGCGCTTGATGCCCAGGATAAACAGCAGCGCCGCAGCGAAGAAACTCGCCTCGACCACGCCAGCGAGCCAACCGCCGCTCATTTGGCAGCCCCCGGCTTGCTGGACTTGAACATTTCAAGCATCCGCTCGGTCACCACGTAACCACCCGCTGCGTTGCCTGCGCCCAGCAGCACCGCCAGGAAGCCGATCGCCTTTTCGAACGGGGTGTCGGCCTGGCCGAGCACGGCCATCGCGCCAACCAGCACGATCCCGTGCACGAAGTTGGAGCCGGACATCAGGGGCGTGTGCAGGATCACCGGCACCCGGCCGATGATCTCGTAGCCGGTGAAAGCCGCGAGCATGAATATGTACAGCGCGAGAAACCCGTCCATCGGCGCAAACCTCCCCGGCATAGGCGCGGCTCCATCATAACCGCAGGTCCTCGCCCACAGGACAGCGGTCAACGCAGAGCCTGCGGGCGCGTTGTACGCATTGAACCCCTGCGCCGGAGACGGCAGGATGAATCGCATGGATTGGCGCGCATGTCCCCTACCCCTACTGTCGTTCGCCGGGTCCGATCGCAGTGGCGGCCGCGCAGGTACTGGTTGTGACCGGAGCGATGCGCCCCGTGGGCCATGCCTTGACCGACGCAACTGAGCCGACGGACATCGGCCCGCATGACCCTGCGATCCAGGCGGGTTGCGACGCTGCGCCGCCGACTGACATTGACGGGTTCCTGGGCTCGGTGGAACGGCGCGCCTTCCGGGTAGCCGAATTGGCACTCGGGCATCGCGAAGACGCACTCGATGCGGTCCAGGAGGCAATGATCAAGCTGGTGCGCTACCGGGACCACCCGGCGTCGGACTGGTCGCCGCTGTTCTGGAGCATCCTGCGCCGGCAGCTCACCGACCGGCACCGGCGCAACGCGGTCCGGCGGCGGGTAATGGGCTGGCTTGGGTGGGCCGAAGCGGCGCGCGAGGACCTGCTGGAGGCGCAACCGGACCCGATGGAGGATCCGGCGCGACGCCATGCCGGTGGCGCTGCATGGACGGCGCTGTCGCATGCCGTGCAGGCCTTGCCGCGGCGGCAGCGTGAATGCTTCCTGCTGCGCGAGATGCAGGGCCTGGACGTTGCCGAAACCGCGCGGGCGATGGGCTGTTCGGAAGGATCGGTCAAGACACATTTGTCGCGCGCGCTGGCGGCGCTGCGCATCACAATGGAGGAATGGAAATGAACAATGACCAGGATCGGTCGGTCGGCGAAGCGGCGCGCACGCGCTTCGAACACGCCGTGCAATCGCTGCCTGCGGCTACCGCGAACCGACTGCGGATTGCGCGTCGCGCGGCGCTGTCCGGACCGCGGGCATCCGCCGGTCTCGGGCGCCGGGTCCTGCCGTTGGCAACCACGGCCGCGCTGTTACTTGCACTGGCATGGTGGCAACAGGCGCCGGAGCATCCGAGCTCTGGCACGACAGTGGCACGTCTCACGACAGCCGCGGCCACCCTCGAAGCCGCAAGCCTCGCCGGCACTGCTGCGCCAGCGGACGTGGCAAGCCCGGATGATGTTGACTTGTATGCCTGGCTGGCGGACACGCCGGTCGCCGCTGACGCTTCGCGCGACGGCTCGCTGTGAGCCATCGACGCCTCCAGGCCCTGGCTTGCGCAGCGCTGCTCGCGCTGTCGGTCGTGCCGCCTGCCGCCGCCAATGCACCGCCGCCAGGGGTGCGAGTCCCTGCATGGCAGCAACTCAGCGCACAGCAGCAGCATGATCTTGCGCAGTTCGAGCGACGATGGGACCGAATGCCCGCCTCACGCCGCGTGCTGATCCTGGAGCGCTACCAGCGCTGGAGCCGGCTGCCACCCGAGCGCCGCCAGCAACTTCGCGCAGGTGAGCGGAATTTCCAGCAGATGTCGCCGGCACAGCGCGAACGCATGCGTCGCGCGTTCCTTGCGGTGCGCCAGTTGCCCGAGGAAGAACAGGCGCGGATACGTGCGGCATGGCGGGCCATGAGCCCGGAGCAGCGCCGTGACTGGCTCGAGCGCGGCGGCCCTGGAATCGCCCCGCCGTGAGCGGCCGGCCGATCGCGTCGAGCCGATCGCGTCGAGCCGATCGCGTCGAGCCGATCAGGCGCGCGCTTCGCCCGCGTGCGCCAGGCAGGACTTGGCTACCAGTTCATCGTCCCAGTCGAGCGCGAAGCTGCCGTCCTTGGCCAGCGAAAGGTCCAGGAAGTTGAGCAGGTTACGCGCATACATCTCGCTGGCATGCAATGCGCCCATGCTCGCAAGGTTCAACGGCCCCGCAACCACGACTCCGTTCGATTCGACCTGCTCGCCCGGCCGGGTGAGTTCGCAGTTGCCGCCGGTTTCCGCGGCCAGGTCAACAACGACGCTGCCCGGTTTCATCCCGGCCACCATCGCAGCGCTCAGGATCTTCGGCGCCGGGCGACCCGGCACAGCGGCGGTGGTGACGATGACGTCCACCGACTTGAGGTGCTCGGCGAGCCGACGCTGTTGTTCGGCGCGCTCCTCGGCATTGAGTTCACGCGCATAGCCACCCTCGCCCGCCGCCGAAACACCCAGGTCGAGGAACTTGCCGCCGAGTGATTCGATCTGCTCGCGCGTTTCCGGCCGCACGTCGAAGCCCTCCACCTGCGCACCCAGCCGGCGCGCGGTCGCGATGGCCTGCAAGCCGGCCACGCCAGCGCCGACCACCAGCACCCTGGACGGACGGATCGTTCCGGCAGCCGTGGTGAGCATCGGGAAGAACCGCGGCGCAAGTTGCGCAGCGATCAGCATGGCCTTGTAGCCCGCCATTCCGGCCTGCGAACTGAGCACATCCATGGCCTGCGCGCGCGTGGTGCGCGGCAACCGCTCCAGCGAAAACGCGGTGATACCCGCCGCAGCCAGCGCCGGTACGCGCGCCGGATCAGAGTGCGCGGCGAGCAGCCCGACCAGCAGCGCGCCGCGCTTCATACGCGCGATCTCGTCCAGCGGCGGTGGCTGCACGCAGAGCAGCACGTCAGCGTCGGCAAGTACCTGGCCGCGGTCGGCGAATTCGGCTCCGACATAGTCCGCGTCCGGAAAGCCGGCCGCGCGCCCTGCCCCCGGCTCGAGCAGGACGCGCGCCTGTCGGGCCAGCAATTTCTTGCAAGTCTCGGGAGTGAGCGCCGCCCGGCGTTCGCCGTCGGCTGTCTCGGTAACGAAGGCAACGGTCACCGCCATGCAGGCATCCTCCCCGATCGAATGGGAACGATGCTACCGCGTCCCACGCCGCAGGAACCATCACCGCCGGCGGGAGCCGGGGAAAACCACGTTTTCCCCGAGAGACGCGGAATCGGGGCAGGAAGCCCCGCGATCCGCTACGACTACGCACCGCGATCCGCTGCGACTACGCCACTTCGTTCTGCAAGCGGCCCATGACGCGGTGCATAGCCTGGTCGAACACGTGCTCCTGCTCGCGCAGGACCAGGTTGCCAAGCTTCTTCATCGCGGCCAGTTCCTCAACCGAGGCGACCAGGATGCGCACGCCACGCCGGTTGACGAACATCAGGCGCGAGGAAATCGGGCTGATCCAGCTGAGCTTTGCCGGGTGCAGCTTCTGGTCTTCACCAGCAAGGTCCAGCCAGACGCCGATCTTCAGGCCGCGCAGCAAGTCCAGGTCTTCTGCCTCGAAATCCAGCTTTTCCCTGTCCGCGACAATCGACAAGACCGGGCGTTCCACCAGTGCAGGGCGCGGCTTTTCGACCTGCGCGGACATCGCAATCGGCTTGAGCGACTCGATGCAGTTGGCCAGGTTGCGGATGGTGTCGCCGACGGCATCGCCGGTGATGCCGGAGCTGGCCAACACGGCTTCGATCGGCTCGCGCAGATTCTGCAGGGCCGCATTGGCGTTGCGGACCGGCATGCCTTCCTTCGGCAGCAACTCGAGCAAGGCATCGGCAACGCCAAGCGCGGCATTCCACGCCGCGCTATCGGCACCTTCGCGCAACGCGATCATCGACAGGTGGTGTGACCAGCTACGCGACAGGAAGTCGCCCAGCGGTGCCGGAAGGGAATGGCCTTCCACGCGGCGGCTGAGTTCGGACGCGGCCAGCGTACGTGCCTGCTCGAGGCGTTCCTGGCCACGCTGCGATTCGGTTGCGCGACGCTCGGCAAGCTCGATTCGGCGGTTGTGCTGCTCGAGGAAGGAACGCAGTTCCTGCTCGAGGGTCTCGAAGATGGCGATGTCTTCGTTGAACTCGGCAACCAGGCGATCGACCGTTTCCTCGGCCTTGCCCAGCAATTCCTTTTCCTGCGGACCCTCGCCCTTGTTGCCTTCCACTGCTTCGGACAGCGAGTTCAGCAGGCGGCGCGCCGGGTGGGTCTTGTACTGGAACAGGCGGCGATCCATGACCGCAGCCTTCACGTAGGGCACGACCAGGCGCGAGATCAAAGTGCGTGCCTGGGCTTCGAAATCACGCTCGTCGAACAGTACGTCGAACAGCATGCCGACCAGGTCGACTGCATCCTCGTGTTCGGTGGACATGTTGATCTGGTCGGGCGACACGCCGATCTGGCGCGCGCTCTGCAGCATCTCGCGCTTCATCAGCTGGGCGAGCGAGGCATCGGCATTCCCCATCGCCTCGTGGACCGCGCCGGGAACCGAGGTCTGCAGCAGGGACAGGACCGACATCATCTCGTTGAGCTGCAACGCGCGCCGCCCACCGTTGGCCGACGGCGGCACGGCGGCGGCGCCGCTTTGCGGACGCCAGCTGTGCAGCAATTCGCACAGCGCGTCGAACATGACGCGGTCGTCGGCCTGCGTGCCTTCGAACCGGGACTGCGCCTGGTTGGCTGCGGCAGCTGCGGCCGCGGCGCCCACCGCCTGTGCTGGCGCCTGATCGGCCGGACGCGGATTGCCCAGCTCGGGCAGGACGCCGGCGGTGGTCATGCGCGCGTTGAGTTCGGTCAGCAGGGCGCCAAGCGAATTGACCAGCTCGCGCTCGTAGATCTTGAACAGCACGACCCGCAGGTTGTCGGGAAGCGAAATGTCGGCCTGCGCCGCCTGCATGCCGTTGGCCAAACTCGATGGGCTGAGTGGATTGAGCCCGGTCTCGAGCTTTTCCACGCCGACCATGGAAGCGAAGCGGCGTTCGACTGCGTCCAGCGCAGGTCCATGGGCGCGGGTGATCGCCTCGATCACCACTTCGGACGCCAGTTGCGCCTCGAGCTGCGCTTCCTCGACCAGGGTGAGCTCGGTTGCTGCCTGCTTTTGCGAGATCTGCTGGAGGAGTGCTTCGAACCCGTGCTCGAAATGCCTGGTGAAGGCAGACTCCAGAGGGGCACGCGACAGGCGCAGCACGCGCATCGCATCCAGCGGTGGGGAGCCGGCGACGGCGCCCTCTTTCTGGGCGAGGTCGAACAGCCAATCGTCAGCTTTTCCGAGCACGCGTCCCAGGGCCGCCTGCAAATGGGACAGGGAGCGCTTGCGCAACGTGTCGAACAATAGCGGATCGTTCTGGTACACCCAGCGACCTTGAATGGGGAATACAGGTGTCATAAAACTCTCGGGGGGTTAGAGTTTTCCTTGGTGCCAAAGTATGGCATTGGCTGCGTTCAGAATGTGATTCAGACTGCAGATTAATCAAGCCGGATTCAGGCCGGATGCTAAAGTGAGGCGCATGCAACCCTTCGATGTCCTCCGGCACCGTCGTTCCACGCCCTCCCGCGCGCTTGCCGCACCCGGACCAGACCGCCTGCAGCTGGCCGAGATGTTGCGCTGCGCGGTTCGGGTCCCCGACCACGGCAAGCTGGCCCCCTGGCGATTCCTGCTGATCCGCGGCGATGCGCGCGCGAGCCTGGGGGACCTGCTTGCGCGTCGATCCCTGGAGCGCCACCCGGGCGCGGCGGCGGCCAGCGTGGAGAAGGATCGGATGCGTTTTTGCCATGCCCCACTGGTGGTCGGGGTCATCGCCTGCCTGACCCCCGGGCACAAGATTCCCGAGCAGGAGCAGTTGCTGTCCGGGGGCGCGGTCTGCTTCAGCCTGCTGCAGGCGGCCGACGCGCTCGGCTTTGGGGCGCAGTGGCTGACCGGGTGGCCGGCTTATGATCCGGTCGTGCTCGAACGACTCGGCATCGCCTCCAACGAATTGATCCTGGGCTTCATCCATATCGGCACGGCGACCTGCCCTGCCGAGGAACGCGACCGGCCGGATCCGTCCGCCATCACCAGCGAATTGGCCCCATGACCCAGACCGTCTACCTCGTCGATGCCAGCATGTATGTGTTCCGTGCCTGGCATTCGATGCCCGATGAATTCCGCGATGCGGAAGACTGGCCGGTCAACGCGGTGCATGGGTTCACCCGCTTCGTCCTTGACCTGATGGAACGGCAGCGACCGACCCGCCTTGCCTTCGCGTTCGACGTTGCGCTGGAAAGCAATTTCCGCAACGCACTGTTTCCCGCCTACAAGGCCAATCGCGATCCCGCGCCGCCTGAACTCAAGCGGCAGTTTGCCTACTGCCAGGATGTCTGCCGCGCGCTCGGCTACCCGGTCTTGGCCAACAGCAGTTACGAGGCCGACGACCTGATCGGCAGTGCGCTGGCGCACGTACGCCGGCTTGGCCACGTCGGCACGATCCTTTCCGCCGACAAGGACCTGGCCCAGCTGCTCGGCGACGGTGACCTGCAGTGGGACTACGCGCGCAACGAACGCTGGACCGCCGGCGAGGTGAAGGCACGCTACGGCGTGCACGCGCACCAGATCGCCGACTTCCTCGGGCTGACTGGCGACGCGATTGACAACATCCCCGGCGTGCCCGGCATCGGCGCGAAAACCGCGGCGACACTGCTTGGGCATTTCGGCTCGCTCGATATCCTGTTCGAGCGCCTTGGCGAGGTGCCGTTCCTGCGCATGCGCGGAAGCGCCGGCCACGCCGAGCGATTACGCCAACACCGGGAAATCGCGCTGCTTTCGCGCCGGCTCGCCACCATCGCCTGCGATGCGCCACTACCGGAGGACTTCGATTGCGGCGTGCGGCGCAGGGTTGACCAGGCCGCGCTGGATTTGCTGTCGGAGAGATTGCGCTTCGGCCCGCTGACCCGTCGTCGCTTGCAGAACTCGGCGCAACCCGCATGAGCCAGCGCCGCGCAGACAATGACCCCGACGCCAAGGCTCCCGCCGACGATGTTGCGCGCACGGTGTGGGAAGGCAAGTGGCTGCGCATGAAGCAGCGCGGTCGCTGGGAATATGTCGAGCGCACCAATGATCGCGGCCTGGCCGTGATCATCATCGCGGCAACGCCGGCGGGCAAGCTGCTGCTGGTCGAGCAGGAACGCGTGCCGATCGGTCGGCGCACGATCGAAATGCCGGCCGGACTGGTCGGCGACCTGGAGCCCGGGGAGTCGGTGGAATCGGCGGCCGCGCGCGAACTGCTTGAGGAAACCGGCTGGGAAGCGTCGCGGGTCGAGGTGCTGATGACCGGCCCGACCAGTTCCGGGATGAGCAACGAGGAAGTCGTGCTGGTGCGCGCCACCGGATTGCGCCAGGTCCACGCAGGTGGCGGCGATGCCACCGAGGCAATTCTTGTGCACGAAGTCGCCATCGAAGACGTGCCGGCGTTCCTGTCCGCGCGGATGGCCGAAGGCTACGCAGTGGACCCGAAACTGTGGGCCGGCCTGTGGCTGCTCGAGCGCAACGCCGACGGCTCGCCTGCAGGCACGCCGACCTCAAGGGCCGACAGCCGCTAGCAGGCGCTAGCGATATTGGTCGGTGGCTTCGATCAGTGCCGACAGGTTCTGCGGCTCGAACGCCGAATGCCCGGCGCCGGGCGAGATCTTCAACACCGCGTCCGGCCACGCGGCCTGCAGGTCGAAGGCGCTCTGCAACGGACACACCACGTCGTAGCGACCGTGCACGATCACCCCGGGGATGCCGTGCAGGCGATGGGCGTCGCGCAACAGCTGGTCCTGGGTTTCGAAGAATCCGCCGTTGACGAAATAGTGGCTCTCGATCCGCGCGAAGCTGAGCGCGAAGTGCGCATCGCGGTGTCCGTCCACGAACGCCGCGTCGGGCAGCAGCAGGCTGGTCGACGCCTCCCACACCGACCAGGCGCGCGCAGCGTCGAGTCGCGTTGCTTCATCGGCCGAGGTCAGGCGACGGTTGTAGGCGGAGATCAGGTCGCCATGCTCGACCGCTGGAATGGCAGCCAGATAGTGCTTCCACGCATCGGGATACAGGCGGCTCGCGCCCTCCTGGTAGAACCACTCCAGCTCCCACCGCCGCAACATGAAGATGCCACGCAGGACAAGTTCGGTGACCTGGGCCGGATGCGTCTGGGCATAGGCCAGCGCCAGAGTCGAGCCCCAACTGCCACCAAATACCTGCCAGCGGTCAATGCCCAGGTGATTGCGCAGGCGCTCAATGTCCGCGACCAATTCCCAGGTCCCGTTGTCGGTCAGGTCCGCGTGCGGCGTGGAACGGCCTGAGCCGCGCTGGTCGAACAGCACGATCCGGTAATGGGCCGGATCGTGGAAACGACGCATCTTTGCGCTGCAACCTGCGCCCGGCCCACCGTGCAGCAGGACCACCGGCTTGCCCCGGGGGTTGCCGCACTGCTCGTAATACAGGCTGTGGCGTGCATCCACGGCCAGCATGCCGGTATCAAAGGGCTCGATGTCGGGGTACAGACTGCGCATTGCGTTGACTCCGGGGGATAGACGATTCTAACCCGTCCGGCCTGACGTCTCCGGCATTGCAAGCCTTGCCTCCCGGCGCGCATCGGTTATGCTCAAGCGGTGAATTCGCCCATGCCGCGACTGGCTTTGGTGGGCGCCGGGACCAATGCCCACCCGGACGGGCGAGTGCCCTCTGCCGATTCAGGCATTCCGCGCATGCTGTCCCTCGATGCCCACGGCCGGATCCTGGACTGGATGCACTGGCAGGACGCAGTTTGCCTGTACGTGCGCGGCGCCGTTGCCTGGACCCTGGGCGATCCCTGCCTCACGGTGCATGGCGGCATCAACCGGTTCAGCGGCCTGCGCAGTGAAGTCTCCCTGCATCCGATCGTCGCCGCCCGCGGCCATGCCCATCCGCGTGCCCTCGATCCCTCGCCCGGCCTCACCAATATCGCGCTGTTTGCCCGTGATGCCTCCCTGTGCATGTATTGCGGCAAGGAGTACGGTCGCCATTCGCTGACTCGAGACCACGTGATGCCGCTCT
Organism: Arenimonas sp.; assembly: GCA_046596115.1. Lineage (GTDB taxonomy): Bacteria > Pseudomonadota > Gammaproteobacteria > Xanthomonadales > Xanthomonadaceae > Arenimonas. The sequence goes on along the minus strand of JBKJMY010000085.1, from coordinate 720 downwards.
CGCGCGGCGGTCGCGATATCTGGGAAAACGTCGTCTGCGCCTGCTTCCACTGCAACTCACGCAAGGGCGGCCGGACCCCGCAGCAGGCCGGGATGCCACTACTGGCGGTTCCGTACCGCCCAAGTTGGGTCGAGCACTTGATCCTGTCCAACCGCAACATCCTGGCCGACCAGATGGCCTTCCTGAAGCATCACCTGCCGAAACGGGCCCGCGTACAGGCCTGAACAACGCGTTTCGTTGACGGCGTGGAGCCGTCCCCGCAAACTTTCAGGCCCACGACCGGCACGGCCGTGTCCAGGAGCATGTTCGACAATGGCCAGTACCACCTTGTGTTTCACCGGGTTTTCTCGCGAGGAAGCCACGCAGGTGCAACAGCAGTTCGAACAGGCCAATAGCGACGGCCGCTTCGCGCTTGCTTCCGAAAGCGACGCCCAGGTGCTGGTGATCGACATGGACTCGCTTTACGGCCATATGACCTGGCTCAAGGCGCATTCCGGCGGCCAGACCACGGTCGGCGTCACCGCCGGCGAGCGCGCCGAAACCGATCTCCTGCTGCGCCGGCCCGTTGATGCGGCCGCGATGCGTGCGCTGCTGCGCGAGCTCGGCATCGGTGCGCTGGTGCGCGGCGCAGCCGCGCCTGGTGCGCCTGGTGCGCCAGTGGTGCACGACGCCGAGGCAATTCGCGACGCAGCCCCGGCTGTTGAAGCGCCGGTTGCGCAG
>JBKJMY010000327.1:0-5408 GCA_046596115.1 Arenimonas sp. | reverse complement strand
GCCTGCGGGCCGAGTTGGCCCACGTGACCGGTCTGCTCGCGGCCATGTCCCAACCCAATCCGGGTCCGGGCCTGAAAGAACGGATCCTGGCGGCGTTGCCCGCGGCCACTGCGGTGGCGGGCCCGGTGCGTGGCGAGGGTCGCCGCCGCGCCTGGTTGCGCTGGCCGACCCGCCGATCGCCGATTTCTGTGACACCGACCAACCTTTTGGGCGCTGGCCCGTATACCAGTCATCCACGAAGTACAAAAAGCGTACCAGGGGAAGCAGTGATCCATGTTGCACCCGTCCATGCTGCATCGAAGTACAACCCACGAGGAACATCCGAAATGAGCAAGAACCGCATCTATGCATTCGCCGCCCTGGCCGCCGGCATCGGCGCCGTCGGCTACTTCGGGTTCCACAACCCGCCGTTGGCCGACCAGGTGTTCGGCACCATCGCCCCGGCGCAGCGTTACCAGGCGCCCACCGTCAAGGCTGCCGACGTCGTGCTGGGCGACCAGTCCACGGCCAAGTTCATGCAGAGCGACGTGTTCCGCATGATCCAGTCCGACGCCCAGCTCGCCGCCACCATGCGCAGCGACAGCTTCCGCCAGGCACTTGCCAGCGACAGCTTCCGCCAGGCCCTCGCCAGCGACAGCTTCCGCCAGGCGCTTGCCAGCGACGCGTTCAAGGCTGCCATGCTCAGCGACGCGGCCCGCGAAGCGCTTTCCAGCGACACCTTCCGCCAAGCGCTGGCCAGCGATTCGTTCCGCCAGGCTCTGCGCAGCGACAGCTTCCGCCAGGCGCTTTCGGCCGATTCCTTCCGCCAGGCCCTGCGAGCTGACGCCAGCCGTGCCGATGCCGGTCGTGCCGATGCCAGCCGGTCGGATGCATCACGTGCCGACGCCGCCCGTGCCGACGCCAGCATGCAGGCCGCCCTGCGCAGCGACAGCTTCCGCCAGGCACTTGCCAGCGATTCGTTCCGCCAGGCCCTTGCCAGCGACAGCTTCCGCCAGGCGCTTGCCAGCGATTCGTTCCGCCAGGCCCTGCGCAGCGACAGCTTCCGCCAGGCGCTCGCCAGCGACACGTTCCGCCAGGCCCTGCGCGCTGACGTCGGCCGCGCCGATGCCAGCCGTGCTGATGCAGCGCGTGCTGACGCTTCTCGCGCCGACGCCTCTGGCCAGTAACGGGCACCTGCCCCGGGGGATCCAGTCCCCCACCCGGCAACGATGACCCAGCCGCCGCCTGTGAACAGCAGGCGGCGGTTTTGTTGTAAGGTCTGGCGGTCAGTCTGCCGCCAGCGAAACTGCAGGCCGGCAGGCCAACGGACCTGGGGAGGTCATGATGAAACGCGGTCACACGCAAGGCGTTGCGCTGGCGCTGGCCATGTTGCTGCCCGGCGCCAATGCGTTCGCCAGCAAGCTCGTGCTGGCGCAGTTGCAAACCGACGAGCTCCGCTTGCTCTACCGGGATCCCCAGCAGACCTACCTCACGCCCTACGTGGCCCGGTGCTTCCTGAACTCGCTCGAGTTCCAGGAGAAGATCTTCGGCTGGAAGCCCTACGACAAGAACACCATCGTCCTCACCGACCTGGGCGACTACAACAACGGTGCGGCGCTGGTGGCGCCCGGCAACATCGTCACTGCCGAAATCGCGCCGACCAACCACACCTTTGAAACCATGCCGAGCAGCGAGCGTTTCCACTCGCTGGCCAACCATGAGCTGGTGCATGTGGCGACCATGGATGCCTGGAACTCGCAGGATCGCGCCTGGCGCCGATTCCTCGGCGGCAAGCCCAGGGAGATCAGCGAGAACCCGGAAACCATCCTCTACAACTACCTGGCCACGCCCCGTCGCAGCACGCCGCGCTGGTACACCGAGGGCTCGGCGGTGTTCATGGAAACATGGCTGTCGGGCGGCTTCGGGCGCGCCCAGGGCGGTTACGACGAGATGGTGTTCCGCGCGATGGTGCGCGACGACGCGCATTTCTACAGCCCGCTGGGGATCGTGTCGGCCGGCACGGCCAGCGATTTCCAGACGATGACCAATGCCTATCTCTATGGCACCCGGTTCATCAGCTACCTGGGGATGGTTTATTCGCCCGAGAAAGTGATCCTGTGGCTGCGCCGCGACGAGGACAGTGATCGCTACTACGCGACCCAGTTCGAACGTGTGTTCGGCAAGCCGCTGGGTACGGCATGGAACGAGTGGATCGCCTGGGAGCATGAATTCCAGCGCGCCAACCTGGCGTCGGTGCGCAAATTTCCGGTCACCACGGGCAAGCGGATCAGCCCACGGGCGTTCGGATCGGTGTCGCGCGCCTACGTGGACGAAGACGATGGATTGCTGGTGGGCGGCTTCCTTTACCCGGGCGTGGTCTCGCACATCGGCACGGTCGCGCTGGCCGACGGCAAGGTGCGCCGCTTGGTCGACATCAAGGGGCCGATGAAATACCTGGTCACCTCGACCGCCTGGGACCCGGCGAACAAGACCCTGTTCTACACCGCCGACAATGTCGCCTACCGCGACCTGATGTCGGTGGATATACGCACTGGCAAGGCGCGGATGCTGATGAAGAATGGCCGCATCGGTGACCTTGCCTTCAATCCGGTGGACCGGTCGCTGTGGGGTGTACGCCACGAAAACGGTTACGCAACCCTGGTGCGGATGGCGCCGCCATACTCTGACTTTGCGCAGGTGATCACGCTGCCCTATGGCCAGGTGCTGACCGACCTGGACATCGCCCCGGACGGCAAGTCGCTGTCGGCGACCATGGAAGAACTCGACGCCAAGCAATATCTGCGGGTGTTCCAGCTCGACACCCTGCTCGCGGGCAAGCTCGAGCCCACCGCGCAGTTCGATTTCGGCAACGCCGTACCCGAGGGCTTCGTGCATTCGCCCGATGGTCGCTACCTGTTTGGCAGCTCGTACTACACGGGCGTCTCGAACATCTTCCGTTTCGACATTGCCACCAGCCAGATCAAGGCAATCACCAACGCCGAGACGGGTTATTTCCGGCCGATCCCGCGCCCCGACGGCCGCCTGCTGGTAATGGAATATTCCGGTACCGGGTTCGCGCCGACCCTGATTGATGCCAACCCGATCGAAGACCTGGGTGCGATCACCTTCCTCGGCGCCAGGATCGCCGAGACGCATCCGATCGTGAAGACCTGGAATGCAGGCTCGCCAGCCGCCGTGCCGCTGGACAAGATGATCACCAGCCGTACGCCCTACGAGCCACTGCATGAGATGCGGCGTGATGCGCACTACCCGGTGCTGCTGGGATATCGCGACAGCGTGGCGGTTGGCTATCGCTTCGACGTGGCCGATCCGCTGCATCTGTACACCCTGAGCGTCACGGCCGGCGTGTCGGTGGACAACACCGTGCCCTCCGGCGAGCGACTCCACGCCCGGGTCGACTTCCGCACCCTCGACTGGCACTGGCGCTATTGGCACAACGACGCTGACTTCTACGATCTGTTCGGCCCGACCAAGCGCAGCCGCAAGGGCGATGCGCTGACCATGGGCTATCGCAAGTTGCTGGTGTACGACGAACCGCGGCGCATGGATCTGGTCATTGGCGCCGGCTACTACACCGGCCTGGATACCCTGCCGGGCAACCAGAACGTGGGCAGTTCGTCGGACAAATTATTGTCTGCAGACATCGGCCTGGAATTTTCCAACAGCCGCAAGTCGCAGGCCAGCGTGGACCACGAAAAGGGCTACGACTGGACCGTGCACGTGACCGGCGACCATGCCGGAGGCCAGACCATCTCGCAGGTCTACGGCACGTTCGATGTCGGCTTCGCACTGCCGCTGCGCAACTCGTCGATCTGGCTGTACAACGCCGCGGGTGTGTCCAGCGGCGACGGCAGCAATCCGCTCGCCAACTTCTACTTTGGCGGGTTCAAGAACAACTACATCGACAATGGCGAGGTCAAGCGCTACCGGCAATTCGAGTCCTTTCCCGGTGTGCAGATCGACGCACTTGGCGGCCAGCGCTTCGTCAAGAATGTGCTGGAGTGGAATGCGCCGCCGCTGCGCTTCGAGTCGGCAGGCAGGCCCGGGTTCTACCTCAGCTATATCCGGCCGGCCGCGTTCATCGGCTCGCTGGTGATTGCTGACAGCTTGGGCGGCGGACGGCACAACTACCGCAATGCCGGCGTGCAGTTGGACCTGAACTTCACCATCCTCGACCACCTGCCGATGACGGTGTCGTTCGGCTACGCCCAGGGGTTCGAAGATTCGAACCGCATCGACAACGAGTGGCTGTTCTCGCTGAAGGTGCTCTGAGCTTGGAGTGGTCGTTCATCCTGCGCGCGGCGATCGGCCTGTTCCCGGTGCTCAGCTTCCTGGGCGCCTTGCTGGCGCTGGACAGCTACAAATTGGTGCGGCTCAACCTGGTGTTGATGGTGATCGCGATCGGCAGCCTGGCTGCTGGCGCGAGTTACCTGGCCAATGGCTGGGGGCTGGCGCACTCAGGCCTGGATTTTTCGACCTATGCGCGTTACGCCGCGCCTGCCGTTGAAGAGTGCCTGAAGGCCCTGGTGATCCTGTGGCTGATGCGCAGCCATCGGATCGGCTTCCTGGTGGATGCCTCGGTGTTTGGCTTTGCGGTCGGCACCGGCTTTGCAATGATCGAAAACCTCACCTACCTCAACGAACTCGGCGACGCCAACGTCGCCGTCTGGCTGGTGCGTGGCTTTGGCACCGCCATCCTGCACGGCGGCGTCCAGGCCATCTTCGCGGCGATGCTGCTGGCAAATGTCGATCGGCGCGGCAAGATGGACCTGCGTGCAATCGTGCCGCCGCTGCTGGTGGCGATCATCGTGCACTCGGCGTTCAACCATTTCGTGTTGCCGCCCGTGCCGCAGACGATGCTGGTCATGGTGACGCTGCCGCCGCTGATGATGTGGGTGTTTACCCGCAGCGAGCGCGCGGTGGAATCCTGGATCGGGCAGGGCTTCGATACCGATCGCGAGTTGCTCGAGCTGCTCGACTCTGGAAATTTCGGCGACGCGCCAGCAGGGCAGTTCCTGCACGGGCTGCGCGCGCATTTCCCGGGTGAGGTGGTGGCCGACCTGGTATGCATGCTGCGCTTGCACGCCGAGCTCGCGTTGCGCGCCAAGGGCGTACTGATGATGCGTGAGAATGGCATCGAGTTGCCCGAGGATCCCGAGGTCCGCGAGAAATTCGAAGAGATGCGCTACATCGAGAAGAACGTCGGGCCGACCGCGCTGCGTACCATCAAGCCCCTTCTGCACATGAGCCGACGCGACCTGTGGCAGCTCTACATGCTCGGCAAATAAGCGTGGGAGCGCCTTGTGGGAGCGGCTTCAGCCGCGATTGAAATCGCGGCTGAAGCCGCTCCCACAAGGCGCTCCCACGCTTATTTGCCGAGCATGTAGAGCTGCCACAGGTCGCGTCGG
>JBKJMY010000181.1:0-13419 GCA_046596115.1 Arenimonas sp. | reverse complement strand
CGCCACCCTGCCCGGTCTTGACGGTCGCAAAATGTCGAAGAGCTACAACAACACGATTCCGCTGTTCTGCGGCCGTCGAGGCCAGGCAAGGTCGCGACGTGTTCCTCTATCACGGCCTTCGGCAGGGTGAAGTGTTCACCATAGAGATGGTTGAAGCGCGCACCGATATCGCGCGCCATCTCCAGGTGCTGCACCTGGTCGCGGCCGACCGGCACTTTGTTCGCCTTGAACAACAGGATATCGGCGGCCATCAGCACCGGATACATGAACAGTCCGGCATTGATGCCGGCATCGGGATCCAGGCCGTAGGCCGTGTTGCGATCCACGGCCGCCTTATAGGCATGCGCGCGATTGAGCAGTCCCTTGCCGGCGACGCAGGTCAGCAGCCAGGTCAGTTCGGGGATTTCCGGGATGTCGGACTGGCGGTAGAACCAGACTGCATGCGGATCCAGGCCGGCAGCCAACCACGTCGCCGCGATCTCCAGCGTCGAGCGTTGCACGCGGGCCGGATCCTGCACTTTCACCAGGGCGTGGTAATCGGCCAGGAAATAGAAGCTGTGGATATCGCCGCGATGGCTGGCGGCGATGGCAGGACGGATCGCGCCCGCGTAGTTACCCAGGTGCGGGGTGCCTGAGGTGGTGATGCCGGTGAGGACGCGTTGCTTTTCCATGGTCGCCGGGGGGAACGATACAGCCGGTAGTTTAGCGGCTAACCCCACCACGGCGGGTCGGGCGTTTCATCCATCGCACCCTTCGATGGAGAACCGACATGTTCCTGCCCTACCTTGGCCGACGCGCCACCTGCGTCGGTACCCGCGATACCACCCGCCGAACCGCGGGCCTTGTCGTCCGGGCCGCCGCGCTCCTGTTCGGATTGCTACCCCTGGCCGCCTGCGCCGACGGCGAACGCCTGGTCGACATCCAGGTGGTGGATGTGGACCAGGGGGAACTGCTGCCCGCGATCGGCCAGCGTGGCCGCGACTACATTGCCGGCCAGCCGGGCCATCGCTTTTCGGTCAGTCTGCGCAACCAGACCGGCGAGCGCGTGCTCGCAGTGCTGTCGGTGGATGGCGTCAATGCCGTCAGCGGGCAGACCGCCAGCGCATCGCAGGCAGGCTACGTGCTGGAGCCCTGGCAACAGGTGGATATCCGCGGCTGGCGCAAGAGCTACTCGGACATCGCCGAGTTTTATTTCACCGACCTTCCCGATTCCTACGCCGCGCGCACCAGTCGCCCGGACAACGTGGGTGTGATCGGCGTGGCCGCGTTCCGCGAGCGGCGCCCGGTTCCCGTGCCCTACACGCAGCCCGATGTCTATTCGCCACCCTACCCCGCCTCGCCGGCGATGGCTGAGCGCGGTGCCGCGAAAGCCGGCGCGGAAGGGATGGCCGCCGATGCTGGCACCGCGTTCAACCGCCGCAGCGATTCAACAACCGACCAAGCCCGCGCCCAGCAGTTGGGCACGGGGCATGGCGAGCGTCGCTACGATCCAGTTGCACAGACGGCATTCGAACGCGACAGCTCGCGCCCGACCCAGGTGCAGGCGATCTATTACGACTCGCTGGAAGCCTTGGCGTCACGCGGCATCCTCAGCCCGCGAAGGTACGCCTCCCAGCCCCAGGCATTTCCCCTGGGTTTTGTGCCCGATCCTTAGTGCTTGCCGCTGGCGTCTTCGATGGCGCCGCCGGCGGACTTGACGTCCTGGCCAACGCCTTTGACGGTGTGGCACGCCGACAGCGAGGCGAGGACAGTCAGGGTGAGCAGGGCAAGAATGATGCGGCGCATGTGGAGCTCCGAGGTTGGACGTCCGCACGGTGGGACGCCGGAGAAGTCTATCCTCACGCTCAGGATGCTTGCAACGGATCTGAACGGACTCCGCGGCCATTTGCGCCGCGCAAAAAGAAAGGCCGGGCGCAAGCGCCCGGCCTTTCCTGGTGTGACACTCAGGCTCAGTTCTTGCCGGACGCTTCCTGCACTTCCGATCCAGCTGCCTGCACATCCTTGCCGACGCCGGCAACGGTGTGGCAAGCGCCAAGGAAGACGGTGGTGAAGCCGAGCAGGCACAGGGTAAGGACGAAACGCTTCATGGGAACCTCCGGGTTCGTATTGTTGGGTGGGGCAGCAGAGCCGACTGTACGACGCTCAATCTGAACGGCACCCTGTCAGCCTTTGTTGGAGCGGCTTCAGCCGCGATCGGCAGTTGCGGCTGAAGCCGCTCCCACCGGGTCAGTTGCGCATCAGGGTGGATTTGCCGAAGAGGCTCTCCACAAGATCCACCGCCAGCTGCGCAGTCTTGTTGTGTTCGTCGAAGGCAGGGTTGAGTTCGACGATGTCGAGTGACCCGAGCTGGCCGGTGTCGGCAATCATCTCCATCACCAACTGGGCCTCGCGGTAATTCGGCCCGCCGGGCACGGTGGTGCCGACGCCGGGTGCGATCGCCGGATCCAGGAAATCCACGTCAAAGCTGACGTGCAAATGGGTGTTGGCGTCCACGCCTTCGAGCGCCTCCTCCATCGCGCGCTTCATGCCGAATTCGTCGATGTAGCGCATGTCGTAGATATCCAGTCCGTGTTCCTTGACCAGGCGCTTTTCACCCGCATCCACCGAGCGGATGCCGATCTGGCGCAGTTCGGCGGTGCGCAGCGCGGGCGCGAGCCCGCCTAGTCGGGTGAGCACATCGGGACCAACGCCAAACAGGCAGGCCACCGGCATGCCATGGACATTGCCCGACGGGGTGACTTCATGGGTGTTGAAGTCAGCGTGCGCGTCGAGCCACAGCACGCGCAGCTGCTTGCCGGTGCTGGCGCAATGATGGGCGACGGCGGTGATCGAGCCAACGCCCAGGCAGTGGTCGCCACCGAGCAGGATCGGCAATTCACCCGCCGCCAGGCTCGCGGCAACGGCGTCCATCACCAGCCTGTTCCAGGCGACGACCTCGTCCAGATGCCGGTAACCGTCAGTTGGCGGCAGCCAGGGATTCACCGGTCCGACCAAGTTGCCGCGATCAAGCACGGACAGCCCGCGCTCCCGCAATGCCTCGGCCAGCCCGGCCACCCGCAGGGCTTCCGGGCCCATCGAGGCGCCGCGGTGGCCAGCGCCGATATCGGTGGGTGCGCCGATCAGGGCGAGCGTGCGGCTAGCGTCAGCAGGTGCCATCGGAGGTCTCCAGTCAGGGCTACCAGCGTAGCAGAGGTGTCGGCCGGCTCGTTCCAGCCCGGGCCTGCCCCCCAATGAAAGTTCGTCGAAAGGTTGGCGACTTGCAACAGGAAGATTGGCCGCCTAGCCTCGCGCCATGGACAGGCCGACCCAATTGCCGCTTACCGCCGTCGTGGTCGCCCGGGATGAGGCAGACCGGATTGGCCGCTGCGTGGCCAGCCTGATTCCCATTTGCCGCGAAGTGGTGGTTCTGGACTCCGGGTCGGTGGATGACACGGTGCGCATCGCCCGCGAGGCTGGTGCCAAAGTGCAACACCAATCCTGGCTCGGGTTTGCGGCGCAAAAGAACATGGCGATCTCGCGCAGCAGCGACGAATGGGTGCTGCTGCTCGACGCCGATGAATGGCTCGCCGACGGTGCCGCCGAGGCGCTGGTTGCGCTTTTCCACAGCGGCGCGATCGAGACCCACGACGCCTGGTCGCTGCATCGACGCACGCATTTCCTGGGCACGCCGCTGCGCCATGGCGGCTGGGGCAACGAGCGGTTGCAGCGTCTGTTCCGCCGCCGGTATCGCTACACGCCCTCGCTTGTGCATGAGCGCCTGGACCTGCGCCGCGCACGCATCGGTGACGCCGGCGCCGGCGCCAGGATCGAACACGACACGGCACGCAGTCGCGACGAGTACATCATCAAGCTCGATCGCTACGCCCACCTGTTCGCCGAGCAGCGCCATGGCGAGGGCAAGCGCGCGGGCGTATTGTCCCCGGCATCCCACGCGATCTTCTACGCGCTCAAGAATGTCGTGCTGCGCGGCGGCTTCCTGGATGGGCCGCGCGGCTGGCAGTACCATGCCGCACATATCCGGTATGTCTGGAACAAGTATCGGTACTTGCACAGCCTGTCCGTGAGGACGGCGCAGCACTGAAGGCGGTCCATGGGCTCGATTCTGTTCTGGGACGCGGCGTGCCAGCGACCCTACGATGCGCGCACGCGCCATGAACAGGCGCTGGGCGGCACCGAGGCGATGGTGTCGCGGGTCGCTGACGCGCTCGGCGCCTTTGTGGTGCAGCACAACCGCGTCACACCCAACGGGCGCTACTTGCCGCCCGGCAAGGTAGACGGCGTGGATGCGGTGGTCGTCGTGCGCGATCCGGCCGCCATTGCCGGCGTGCGCGCCCTGTATCCCGACGCGCGACTGTTCCTGTGGTTGCACGATCAGATGCAGCCTTGGTCCAAACGCGGGCGCGCCCTGGTTGCACACCGGCAAGCACTCGAAGCGGGCCGCACGACGGTGGTGTGCGTATCGGACCACCAGCGAGGTGGCGTCGAGGCAACGCTGCGGCGCATTGGTCCAGAGATGGCCGCACGCGCGCTGACCATCCACAACGCCGTGGACGATGCACTCCAGCCGGATGCGACGCCGGTGGATCCGGACCGGCTGCTGTTCTTCTCCTCGCCCAACAAGGGTCTGGCCTATAGCCTGGATGCGTTTGCGGCCATCCGCCGACGTTGGCCGGACATGCAACTTGACCTCGCCAATCCAGGCTACAAGGCGGCCGCCACGGTCCGCGCGCCCGGGGTGCGGGTGCTCGGTGCACTGGCGCCGGAACAGTTGCAGGCGCACGTGCGCGGCGCGTTGTGCACCCTGTGCCTGAACTTCGTCCTGCCCGAGACGTTTGGCCTGGTGCTGGCCGAATCGCTGGCCATGGGTACGCCCGTGTTGGCCTACGACTGCGGCGCCGCGATGGAAGTGGTCGGCGACACCCGCCAGGTGCTGCCCGTGCCAGCGGGCGCGCGCGGCTACCAGCGCATGGCCTGCGCGCTCGGCCCGCGCCTGCGCCCGATGCTCGCACCCGCAGCGGATCGCCTGGGCCTGTTCGACGAGTGCATCGAGCGGATCGGCGACTGGCGCGCAGGGCGGCAATCCCGCCCGACGCTCGACCCGCAGTTCCGGCTCACCCCGGTCGTCGCCCGCTGGCGCACACTGTTGTCCGGAGTCGACGACGCGCAGTGAACCCCGCGACCGACCGACGGTCCTAGGGCTTGGCAATCTGCGAAGGAGTGGCATGCGCATCCTGGTGGCGGAAGACGACCTTGCGATTGCGGAAGCACTCGTGCATGCCTTGCGCGATGGTGGCCACGTCGTGGACCACGTTGCCGACGGCTCGCTGGCGGACCTGGCCATGCACAACGGCCCCTACGACGCCGTGGTGCTGGACCTGGGCATGCCGCGAATGGACGGCGTCGAAGTCATCCGCCGCGCGCGCCAGCGCGGCGACGAGGTCGGCATCCTGGTGGTGACTGCCCGGGACGCGATTGGCGATCGCGTGCAGGCACTGGACGCGGGCGCTGACGATTTCCTGATCAAGCCCTTTGTGCTGGCTGAATTTTCCGCCCGCATCCGCGCCCTGCTGCGGCGTCGCAACGGTGGCACGCGGATGGACAACACGGTTGGCCTGCTGCGCATGGAAATCGCCGGCCGACAGGCCTGGATCGGCGAACGCGCCCTGCTGTTGTCGGCGCGCGAGTCTGCCTTGCTCGAACTGCTGATGAACCGCGCGGGCCGCCTGGTGACGCGCACCCAGGCCACGGACGCCTTGTGCGCCTGGGATGCCGGGATCAGCGACAACGGCCTGGATATCGCGGTACATCGCCTGCGCCGGAAACTCGAGGCGTCAGGCGCCCGCATCCGCACGGTGCGCGGGCTCGGCTACCTGATCGAGGAGTTCGCCGACGGGGACACCGCGTCGGCATGACGACCGCCGCGCGGCCGAGCTTGCGCTGGCGGCTGCTGACGCTGCTCCTGGTTCCGGTCATTGCAATCATCCTGGGCGCGTCCGCCGTTGCCTATCGGGCGGCCCTGGACGATTCGGATCGCGCACAGGACCAGGACCTGCGCGAAGACGTGGAGGCCATGGCAAAAATGCTGCGGCGCAGCCGGAACCTGGATGCCAACCTGCCCGAGCAGGCCCAGTTCCTGATCCAGTACCAGCCCGACGGCAGGAACTATTATTCCGTTCGCAGCGAGCGTCATGGCGCGCTATACGGCAGTTCACAGCAGATCCCGGCGGGGCCACGTGCCGGCAGCCTGCGGATGCCTGCGCTCTACGACACCGTGGTCGAGGGCATCCCGGTGCGCGCCGCCGCCGTCTCGATACCCTCGCTGCAGGATCCGACCGACCGCGTGCTGGTCACGCTTGCCGAACCACTGTCGGACCGCGGCGAGCGGGCACGGGAGATCCTGATGATCATCCTGCCGGTCCTGGTGGTGGTGGTGCTGCTGTTGCTCGCGGCCATGTGGTGGGCGGTCAGTGTCGGCCTGCGCGCGCTGGATCCGCTGATGGTGCGACTGGCATTGCGCGGCGACCAGCTTGAGCCGGTGACCGCCATCGATGTGCCGACCGAGATCCTGCCGCTCTCGCACATCATCGACGACCTGCTCGCGCGACTGGCGGAAGGCAGGCGGCTGCAAGAGCGCTTCATCGCCGATGCCGCCCACCAGCTGCGAACGCCGCTGACTGGTCTGTCGTTGCACGTGGAGCGGGCCACGGGCGCGGCCGATGCACGGGCGCGCGAGTCGGCGCTTGCGCAGCTGCCGCTGCTGGTGGCGCGTATGGCCCGAAGCTGCTCGCAGTTGCTGTCACTGACCCGGGTCGAGTCGGCCGCAGGTGCGACGTTGGCGCCGGTGCGGCTGGATCTGTCCCTGTGGCTTCCCGACCACGCGGAGATTTACCTGCAGCAGGCCGAGGATGCCGGTGTCGAGTTCGGCTTCCAGGGCGCGCCTGGACCGTGCGTCGTGTCCTGCGACGAACTCGGCCTGCAGGCGCTGGTCGCCAACCTGGTGGACAACGCGATCACCTACGCCGGTCGTGGCGGTTCGGTCACGCTGGGCCTGCGGATGCAACGCGGCGCACGACTGGTTGTGCTGTTCGTCGAGGACGACGGACCGGGCCTGGATGCGTCGCTGTATTCGCGGCTCGGCGATCGCTTTTTCCGCGCGCCCGGCGCAGCCCAGGGCGGCAGTGGCCTTGGACTGGCGATCGTGCGCCGGATCGCCGAACAGGCGGGTGCACTGGTGCAGTTCGTCGGTGCCAAGCCGCGCGGGCTCCGGGTCGAAGTGGTGTTCCCACAGCGTGAGCACTAGCCCAACGGCTCGATGAGCCTGCGCTCGTTGTTGCGTGGATTGCTGACCGCGCGGCCGACCGGATACCAGGTGAGCGCAGGCGGCGGACTTGCCGCCAGCGCGATCGCCGCGGCCTGCTCCACGCTCCCGTGCAACCAGTCGCGCAGTACCACCGGCGAGAGCATCAGCGGTGTGCGGTCGTGCAATTTCGCCATGTCGTCGATGGCTTGGTTGGTAATGATGGCGAAACTCTGCAGCCAGTCGCCTTCCGGCGCTTTCCAGTTTTCCGACAGACCGGCAAACATCAGCACCGGATTGTCGGCATCGTGGATCAGGTAGGGCTGCTTGATCCCATCCTCGAGCCGCCATTCGTAGTAGGCGCTCGCGGGCACCAGGCAGCGGCGCGCTTTCCAGGCACTGCGGAACGACGGCTTCCCGGCCACGGTCTCCAGGCGCGCATTGATCATCGACGCGCCGATCTTGATGTCCTTCGCCCAGGACGGCAACAGGCCCCAGCGCATCTGTTTCGCGCTGGCTCCGACATCGTCGTTTGCGGTGAGCACCCAACTGGACTGGGTCGGGCAGACATTCCAGGACGGCTCCGGATCGGCATCCGGCAGCACCAGCTCGAGGCCGCGCGAAAACGCGACCACGTCGGCCCAGGTCATCTCGCGGGTAAAGCGTCCGCACATGCGGCCAGTGTAATCCGACCGCGGCCGCTCAGCCTTTCAGGCGCTTGGCGAAGGACAACTTCACCGGCGGGAATTCGCCGTCCAGGTAGTACCAGCAGCCGTCCTCGAGCACGAACCGACTGATTTCATTCTGCTGCTGGGCTGGTCCCGAGCCGATGCGGTAGCGGGCGATGAATTCGACCTGCGCCCACGCGCCGGCTCGGTGATGCGACTTCAGGTCCAGGCCAAGCCAGCGCGTGCCAATGGAATCGGCCAGGCAGAATTCCGGCGGCCGCGTCGAGGGATGCCAGGTTGCCAGCAGATAGTCCTCGAGCATCAGCACGTAGGCGCTGTAACGCGCGCGCATCAGCTGCTGCGCGCTATCGGGTGCGTCCCCACGGTGGAAGCGCCCACAGCAGATATCGTAGGCACGCAGGTTGCCGCAGGGGCATCTGGCAATTGTGACGGGGTTCATGGGCACGGGCGGGGGCTGCGTGGGGGGCTGCCGCGAGTCTAAGCCCAACCGTGCGGGCAGGATGTGCCGCCCGCACCATTTCTGCGCATTCCGCCGGCAAAATGTGCCGCCACCTACTGGTTGCGCAGCGCGTCCATCGAAACCTCGAAGCGCACTGCATCGAGCTGAGCCCTGGACTTGCCGAGCTTTTCGAGCATCGGCAGCCAGCGCGGGTCGGGGTGGATCGAGGTGAAATCCGGTTCGAAAGCGATGTCGGACAGGCCGGCATCCGACACCGCCACGGCGCGATCCAGCCACTCGAAGGCGTGATCGGTTTCGCCGCGCGCCGCATGCACGTAGGCAATGTTGTAGGCGGCATCGTCGGCGTGCCCGACCGTGAGCAGCTTCAACGCGGCATCCGATTCGGCGCGCTTGCCCAGCGACTGGTAAACGATCGGCAGGCCAATCATCTGCCAGACCCCTGCCGGCTCGCGGCGGACGGAATCCAGCGCCGCCCCGGGCTGCCCGGCGTGGGCCTGGGCGATGGCGATGTTGTACCAGGTGCCGATGAAGTCGGGACTCAGCGCCAGTGTGGTGCGCCAACTGGCGATCGCCTCGTCGGAGCGCCCTGCAAAATACAGGTCTACGCCAAGGTTGTAATGGGCCCGGGCGTTGAGCGGATCGCGGGCCGCGACGAACTGGTCGATCGCAATGGCCTGGTCGAAACGTCCGAGGGCCTGCATCAGGCGGCCGGCATTGAGCAGGGTGCCGAAATCATCCGGCGCCAGCTCGAGGGCGCGCTGCAGGTGCATCGCGGCGAGCGACAGATCGCGTTCATGGCTCATGGCCAAAAATCCGCGCTGCGCGTGTGCGCGCGCCGCCTCCGGATCAATGGACAGGGCTTTGTCGACGGCTTCGCGCGCGAGACGAAAGCCCTCCTCGCCCGGCCGCAGGCCGGCATTGGCCTGGTTGGCGTAACTCGATGACAGTCCGACCCAGGCCGGCGCATAGGCGGGATCGATCACCAGCGCCTGCCGGTATTTCGCCTCCGCCATGCGCTGGCCCTCGGCATTGCCGCGGCGTCCGGCTTGGCGCGCTTCGAGGTACAGCGCATAGGCGCGCGGATCTGTTTTCTGCGCATGCGGTGGCGCTCCCATCAGCTTGATCTTCAGCTGGTCAACCACTGCGGCCGCGATTTCATCCTGCACGGCGAACACGTCGTCCACGGTGCGGTCATAGGTTTCCGACCAGACCTGGGTGTTGTCGCGTGCGCGGATCAGCTGCGCACTGATGCGCAAGCGCTTGCCGGACGTGCGCACCGAACCTTGCAGCACATGATCAACGTCCAGCGCGCGGCCAATCGTGGCCACGTCGTCGGATTTGCCCTGGAAGGAGAACGACGAGGTGCGCGCGATCACCCGCAGGTTGGGTACCTTGGCGAGCAGGTTGAGCAATTCTTCGGCCAGGCCGTCGGACATATAGCCTTGGTCTCGGGACTTGCTCAGGTCGGCAAATGGCAGCACGGCGATCGAGCGGCTGGACACGGCATCGAGGGCGTTTGCCGCGCCGCTGCTGCTTGCCAGCGCGCTGCTTGCCATCGCGCTACGCGACGAGGCGGCCGGGTCGGGCACGCTGGCGACTGCCGGTGCCTTCGTGCGCGAGAACCAGAGCATCGCCGCGATCGCCAACGCCGCCAACACGATGATCGCGCCGGCGACGGGCACGCGGCGCGGGCGCAAGAGTTCCTCGCCCGCCGCCTTCAGTCGATCGGCTGTGGACAGCGCTACCGTTGCGCCACTGCGCATCTGGCTGGTCCTTCCGGCCAGGGATGGTTGCGAGCCAGTGCTGGGAAAGCCCAGCTGGCGCAGCCGCTCGGTCGGATTCACCGGCGCGCTGCCAGGCGGTGCGCGCAGCAACTCCGGCTCGCGCAGCAAGCAGCGGCCCAGATCAGAAATCATGGCCGCGAGATTGGGATAACGGGCGTCGGCCTTTTTGGCCATCATCCGCTCGAGCACCGGCTGCAGCGCGAGCATTTGCGGTGGCAGGTCGGGTACCGGCCGCGCCAGATGCGCAAGCAGCAGGTCCGAGGTGTGCTCAGCCTCGAACGGGAGTTTGCCGGTCAGCATCTGGAACCACATCGACCCCAGCGAGTACTGGTCGGCGCGGCCATCCACTGCGGCGCCGGAGATCTGCTCGGGCGACATGTAGTTCGGCGTGCCGACCGCAAGGCCCGCCTGGGTTACACGCTGCGAGTCTGCGGAAATTTGCCGGGCGATGCCGAAGTCGGTCAGCACTGGCGTGCTGTCGTCGCGGAACAACACATTGTCCGGCTTGATGTCGCGATGGACCACGCCGCCCGCATGCGCCGCGTCGAGCGCCGACGCGAGTTGCGCCAGGATCGACAAGCTTTCCTGCAGGGTCAGGCCCGTTGCAAGCCGATCCGACAGGCTGCCGCGATCGAGATATTCCATGCTGATGAAGTCGCCGGTTGGCGAGTCCACGACGTCATAGACGGTGACGATATTGGGATGGCGCAATCCGGCAAGCGTATGCGCTTCATTCATGAAACGACTGGCGAGTTCGTCGTAGCCGACGACGTTGCGGTCGAGCAGCTTCAGCGCCACCGGTCGTTTCAGCGATAACTGGGTCGCCAGATAGACCACAGCCATGCCGCCGCGACCGAGTTCGCGAATGAACTCGTACCCCGGAGCGTCCCGCATCGCATGTTCCCCACGGCGATGTCGCCGAGCTTGCGGCGCGAAGTGTAGCAGCCTGCCTTGGCCGTCCGGAGGCGCCGCAGGGGGGCCTGGGGCCGGTGCTGCGCAACCGGGGCCGAGTTGTGCAACCATCCGCGGGCCCGGGGCGCCCGCGAGTTCCCCGATTCCTGGCCGATGGCCAAGCCGCTTAGGGGAGCTGCGCACCATGAAAATCCTTCCAGTACTCATCGCCATGACCGCGCTTGGGGCCACTGCCCAGGCCGCGGCGCAAGTCGCACCTGCCAGCGCCATCAGCTGCACGGCAAACGCCGCAGCACTCGACCCGTCCCAGGTCGGCCATACCGGCACCGATACCGTCACCACCGGCACGACTGCAACCCCGGGTACCACCGCAGACCTCGGACATTCCGGCACCGGCACCGACACGATGACGTCGGGCGCAACCACCGCCACCGTGTCCGGCAGCACGGACTTGGGTCACACCGGCACTGATACGGCAACCGCCAGCGCCAGCGTGCCCGCCACGATGCCGACATCGGTCAGTCTGACCTTGCAGTCGGACGCCATCAGCGGTCCAGGCACGATGACAGTCACCGCCAACGTGGCCGGCGATCCTGCAGCGACCACCGAAACCACCGCCACCTGCACGGTGCCGATGACATCGTCGAGCGCGGATTGCACGGTGCCCGACAGCGTGCAGCTCACCTGGTCGTCCACCACGGGCGGAACGGCCGACGCGACTGTCAGCTGCAAGCGCGTTCGCGCCGCCCAGACGGTCACCGTCCGCAGTGGCGATGCGTCGGCCAGCTTCACGCTGAGCAAGTAAGGCGAGCCACGAGGCCCCCGCTGCCGTTCCGCCAGACATGGCGGAACGGCAGCGCGTTACCCGCAAGTGTCGGTCGCCGCGGGAGTGGTGCGACAGCCGGCACCGCGCTGGCGCGTCACTAGGCAGCAGTTTTTTGTGCAACCATTCACACTTGGCCGGACCGGGCGCCATCGGAGCCGCTCCGAAAAGCCGAAACCAAGGAGAGCTCTTTGAGCAACTTCAAGACTCTGGCTATGGCGGGACTTTTCCTCGCCTGCGCCGCGGGCGCGGGCCAAGTGATCGCACAGTCCACCGATGCCTATCACACCATCCAGGTGTTCCCCGTCGTGGTTGACAGTGCCAGCTTCACGCAGCGGTTTTCGTTCCGCAATCCGAACGCCGCCACAGTCACGATTTCCCCGGGCTACTACCCCGGGACGGGCACGTCCCAAGGAGTAGCGATCGCCTGCCCGGCGTTCGACGTCGCTGCGGACTCAGTGGCGACCTTCACCAGCTTGCGCGCGATCTGCCCGGCCCTGGCCACCGGCTCGCAGTTTGGCTACCTCTATACCTCCGCGATCAACTCCACCAACTTGCCATATGCGGCGTACTCGCGCATCGCCAACCCGCAGGGCAACGGTTTTTCGGTGGAGGCCTTCCCGGCGCACACATTTACTTCGGCCGACAGCATGGTCATCGGCGTTCGCCGGATGGCGGCGACGGCAAGCAATCCCGCGTTCCAGACCAACTGCTTCGTCGGCAACCTCCATGACGTCACGCCGCCCGTTACTCCCGTGACAACGACGGTGGACATCACCGTCACCAGCAGCGCGGGCGCCGTGATCGGCACCACAACCAGCGTCGTACTGACGCCCGGGAAGCTGATCCGATTGCTCGACGTGTTTGGCTTTGTCGGCGCACCGCCCGGAGACCATAACGAAGCGCGCGTTGGCTTCGTCGAAAGTGGCACTGGCGAGCCGGGGATATTCTCGTTTTGTACCGTGCAGGACAACACCAGCTTCGGCGCGGACTTCCGCATTGCCAAGCGCGAACGGGGCTTGTCGCACTTCCTGACATATGACCACTTCCTGGGAACGTACGACGTGGCCGGCCAAGACGACCACACCAACCGCTTCTCAACGGTGGACAGCGACTTGCCAACGTCGTATTTTCCAGCCGGCCGGCCGTTCGTCATCCTGACCGGCGGCAGTCGCCATAACGTGCATGCGCTCTACTTCCGCCATCCGGACTGGATCCAGTGCGAGTTGATCGACCCGACCACGGGCGTGCGTGCGCTCACCGGCTATGGGCTTGAGATGCGCATGATCGCTTCGGACGGCGTGACCGTGGTCGCCGGCGGCAACAACGCGACCGGTTGGGGGCAGCTCTACCTCGGGGACAAGACGGACCGGGACGACGGCAACAACACCCGTTACACGATCGAGGTCGAGAACAGTGGCGCCAACCTGGGCCCCGACCTGCCTTACAAGCTG